>CAVPUD010000134.1:0-18441 GCA_963708545.1 uncultured beta proteobacterium
TCCCGCGCTTTGTCTTTGTTCTTGGTCGAGCTCGGTGCGGCAATGAGCGTGGCATCTACGGCGGTGCCGGCCCGCAGCAGCAGACCGCGCTGCTCGAGCAGTTCGTTGACTGTGGCCAGGATCTGCTCGGCCAGCTTGTGTTTCTCCAGCCGGTGGCGAAAGCGAAGGATGGTGCTTTCGTCGGGTAGGCGCCCAAAGGCCGGCAGTTGGGCGAACTCGCGGTACAGCGGTGTGTCGAAGAATGCCTCTTCCATCGCTTGGTCGCCCAGATTGAACCATTGCTGCATGAAGTGGATGCGCAGCATGGTCTGCAGCGCAAAGGGTGGGCGTCCTTTGATGCCTTCGCTGTAGTAGGGCGCAATCAGCTGCTCCAGCTCATCCCAGGGCACTACCTTGTCCATCTGTTCGAGGAACACTTGCTTGCGCGTCTTGCGCACCGTGAGATTCAGCTCGAGGCTGGCTTGTTTCATGGGCTCAGAGGATGCCATCTTTTGCTTACACCTACCTAACTTTTGACGGGGTTTTGCAGGGTTTCCCTAGGTAAGGCGTTCGCCCCATGGAAAAACACCTCGCTGCATCCTTGTTTGCGTAAGTATTCATCGATTTCATGATGTGCGGCCATTTGCAGTGCAGCACACAGCAGGTGGTGCAAGACCGCGGAGACGCGGCCCTGGTGTGCGGCCTACGGATGCGGCAAGCCTGATCCTGTTGCTCAGTCCGACCTGAACGTCCCGAGTGCCCCGAGCGCGCGCAGGATGTGCTCGGGCGTGGCCGGGGCGTCGAGGCGCAGCGGCTGCGAGGCGAAGGGATTGGCCGCCGTGGCCTCTGCGCCCTGCGCCGCAGCGAGCGCGTTGCGCAGCGCCTCATAGACGCTGAGCGCGAGCATGAAGGGCGGCTCGCCCACGGCCTTGCTGCCGCCCACGTTGTCCTCGGGGTTGGGCTCGGGCCAGAAGTCCACATGGAATTGCACGGGCACGTCGCCCGCTGTGGGGATTTTGTAGGTGCTGGGCGCGCAGGTGGCCAGGGCGCCGGCGTCGTTCCACACCAGCTGCTCGGTGGTGAGCCAGCCCATACCCTGCACGAAGCCGCCTTCGATTTGGCCGCGGTCTATGGCCGGGTTGATGCTGTGGCCCACGTCGTGCAGGATGTCCACGCGCAGCACGCGGCTTTCGCCCGTGAGCATGTCTATGGCCACTTCGGTGCAGGCCGCGCCGTAGGCGAAGTAGTAAAACGGCCGGCCCGTGAGCGTGTGCTTGTCGTAGTGGATCTTGGGCGTGCAGTAAAAGCCGTCACTCCACAGCTGCACGCGCTGCGCGTAGGCCAGCTGCACCAGCGCCGTGAAGCTGCGCTGCTGCGCGGGCGAGTGCACCTGGCCGTCGGCAAAGTGCACCTGCTGCACGCTGCAGCCATCAAGGCGCGCGACCAGCGCGGCCAGGCGCGCGCGCACCTGGCGCGCGGCGTCCTGCGCGGCGCGGCCGTTGAGGTCAGTGCCGCTCGATGCGGCCGTGGCGCTCGCGTTGGGCACCTTGGCGGTGTCGCTGGCCGTGACCTGCACCTGGGCCAGCGGCACGCCGAGCTCGTCGGCGACGATCTGCGCTACCTTGGTGTGCAGCCCTTGCCCCATCTCGGTGCCGCCGTGGTTGACCTGCACGCTGCCGTCGGTATAGACGTGCACGAGCGCGCCCGCCTGGTTGAACTGCGTGGCCGTGAAGCTGATGCCGAACTTGACCGGCGTGAGCGCAAGCCCGCGGCGCAGTATGGGCTGCGTGCGGTTCCAAGCCAAAATGGCTTCTTGCCGGCTACGGTACTGCGCAGAAAGCTCCAGTTTTGAGAGCAATTGCGGCAGGATGTTGTCTTCCACTGCCATCTGGTAGGGCGTAGTGTGGCGCCCGGCGGCAGGGTCTGGGTCGTAGAGGTTGCGCCGGCGCACGTCGAGCGCGTCGCACCCCAGTGCGCGCGCGATGTCGCCGAGGATGGCCTCGATCGCGATCATGCCTTGCGGCCCGCCAAAGCCGCGGAAGGCCGTGTGGCTTTGCGTGTGCGTCTTGCAGCGCAGCGAGGTGATTTCCACGTCGCTCAGGTAATAGGCGTTGTCGCAGTGGAACACCGCGCGGTCGGCCACCGGGCCCGAGAGGTCGGCCGAAAAACCGCAGTTGGCCGCCATTTGCAGCTGCAGGCCCTGGATGCGCCCGGTGTCGTCGAAACCCACCTCGTACTCGTAGGCGAAAGGGTGGCGCTTGCCGGTGATGAGGAAGTCCTCGCGCCGCGCGAGCCGCAGCTTCACGGGGCGGCCGAATTTGTGCGCGGCCAGCGCCGCCCACACGGCGATCTGGCCGGCCTGCGTCTCCTTGCCGCCAAAGCCGCCGCCCATGCGCCGGCACTCCACGCGCACCGCGTGCTGCGCGAGCCCCAGCGCGTGCGCGACCCAGTGCTGCACTTCGGCGGGGTGCTGTGTGCTCGAATGCACGAGCCACTGGCCTTGCTCGAGCGGCAGCGCGTAGGCGATCTGCCCTTCGAGGTAAAAGTGCTCCTGCCCTCCGACCTCGAAGCGCCCGCGCAGGCGCCGCGGCGCCGCCGCCAGCGCCGCTGCAGCATCGCCGCGGCGCAGCGTGACGGGCGGCAGCACGTAGCTTTGCGCCTGCAGCGCTTGTTCCAGCGTGAGGATCGCGGGCAGCGGTGCAATGTCTGGCTGCACCGCGCGCGCCGCGCGCCGCGCCTGCGCCGGGCTGTCTGCCACCACCAGCCCCAGCACTTGGCCCAGGTACTGCACGCGCTCGAGCGCAAACATGGGCTCGTCGCGCGCGGGTGTGGGCAGCCACACATCGCCGGGCACGTCGCCCGCGAGCACCACGCCGTGCACGCCGGGCAGCGCGAGCGCGGGCGCCGCATCCACGCCGCGCAGCAGCCCGTGCGCGCACGGCGAGACGATGGGCGCGGCGTAGAGCGTGCCCTTCGTCTCCGGCAGGTCATCGACATAGGGCGCCGCGCCGCAGACCTGGGCGCGCGCGCTCTCGTGCGGCCAGGGCTGGCCCAGCGCGGGGCCGGCGGCGCGGGGCGCGGGCGTGCCAGAAGATGCCGCGGACAGCGTAGCGGGCTTCATCGCGCCACCTCCTGCCACAGCGCCGGCAGGTAGCAATGCTCCAGACTTGGGAGCTGTAACCGCAATACGGATGGGCGCTGGAGCCCATTTTGGCTTTGATATTTGCTTTGCTCTTCGGGTGTGCCAGCGCTCTGGCTTGCTAGCCAAAAGCGCTGCAGCAGCCGCCCGAGCACGGCGCGGCGGTAGGTGCTGCTCGCGCGCAGGTCGGACAAGGGCGTGAACTCCGCTTGCAGGGCGCGCGCGGCGGTGTGTATGGTGGCCTGCGTCCAGGGCTGGCCCCGCAAGGCGGCCTCGGCCTGGCGCGCCCGTGCGGGCGTGGCCGCGACGCCGCCCGCGCCTATGCGCACGCGCTGCACCACGCCGGCCGCGATCTCGACGTGCAGCGCGAGGCACACGGCCGAGATGTCATCCTCCCAGCGCTTGGAGACTTTGTAGGCGCGCAGCAGCTGCGCCGTGTGCGGTGCTGCACCGGGCGCATCGGGCGAGTGGTGTGCACCAGGCGCGGACGACGCGGACGACGCGCAGGGCGGCCGCGGCACGAGGATGCGCACCAGCAACTCGTCGGGTGCGAGCTGGGTGCGGCGGTAGCCGGTGTAAAAGTCTTCGAGCGCGAGCGTGCGCTCGCCACGCGTGCTTGCGAGCACGAGCTGCGCGCCCAGCGCGATCAGGAGCGGCATCGAATCGCCGATCGGCGAACCGTTCACCACGTTGCCGCCCAGCGTGCCCGCGTTGCGTACCGGCAGCCCGGCAAAGCGCGCACCAAAATCGTGCAGCTGTGGCCACTGCTGCGCCAGCGCGGCAAAGGCGTCGGTCAGCGTCACCGCCGCGCCGATGGCGATGTGGTCGGCATGCCAGGCGATGCAGCGCAGCTCGGGCACGCGCGTGACATCGAGCACCTGCGCAAAGCGCTGCTGCTGCTGCGTCACCCACAGGCCCACGTCGGTGCAGCCGGCCACCACCTGCGCCTCGGGCCGCGCCGCACGCGCCGCGAGCAGGGCCGCCAGGCTGCGTGGCATTTCATAAGCAAAATCGCCTTCTAGCCCTTTATTATCCTGCGCAAGCAGCTCCAATAAGCGTAGCAGTTCAGCTTCGTCTGCGGCCACCACCGGCAGCATGTGCATGCGCTGCGCCGCCTGCAGGATGGGGCGGTAGCCGGTGCAGCGGCATAGGTTGCCCGAGAGCGTTTCGAGCGCCTGTTCCGGCGTGACTGCTGCCCTTCCGCGCTCTGCAGGGCTGACAGCAATCTGGTTTTGGTAGAGCCCGAACAAGCTCATCACGAAGCCCGGCGTGCAAAAGCCGCACTGCGAGCCGTGGCATTCGAGCATGGCCTGCTGCACCGGGTGCAGATCGGCACTGAACGAAGCGCCCGCCGTACCCAGCACATTCGGCGTACTCGGCGCAGCCGTCGCGCCTCGGTGCGCGCTGTGCGGGGATACGCCTTCGTCCGCATTGCCCTTTGCCTCGGGGGCGGCCTCGCTTGTGGCCTCGGCTGCGGCTTCGGTGACGGCGCATGCACGGCGCAGCAGCGGGTCGCGCGTCAGGTCTTCCACTGTCCACAAAGCCAGGCCGTCGATCGAATGCGCGAGGCGGATGCAGCTGTTCACGGCGCGGTAGCGCAGCCGCCCCTCGTGCAGCTCGGCCAGCACCACCGTACAGGCGCCGCAATCGCCCTCGCCGCAGCCCTCCTTGGTGCCGGTCTGCCCCAGGTCTGCGCGCAGCAAGTCGAGCAAGGTGCGCTCCGGCGGCACATGCGCCAGCGTGACCAACTGGCCACGGCGCACGAAGCGTAAGGGGCGGGAGTTCATGGGGCGAATCCGGACAACGAAGAAGAACACGACTTACGCAAATCGGGGTTAGGCAAGGCGTTCGCCCCATGGCAAAACACCTCGCTGCATCCTTGTTTGCGTAAGTCCAGAAGAAAAAGGCGGTCTATGCTCTGCGCCATTGTGCGGCGGCAGACGAATGCCGATGAAATAGGAAATAGCATGTTTTATGCCGGATCAGGGCCGCGAAATCCATCGTTCGTGAGCGTACTGCGCTGCCAAAAAAAGAGCTTTCCATGCATGATCCGTGCGCCGAGGCATCGAATTTGCTTCCATAAAATAGAAACAGCCCAGTAAGTGCATCGCATGAACGCATCTTCCTCTTTTGTCGCCACGGACAACGCATCGGATCACTCCGCCGCCGCGCCGCGCCTGCAGCTCGTCGGCATGCGCAAAAGCTACCCCGGCGTGGTGGCCAATGATGGCGTGTCGCTCACGGTGCAGCCGGGCGAGATCCATGCCGTGCTCGGGGAAAACGGCGCGGGCAAGTCCACGCTCATGAAGATCATCTACGGCGCGGTGCAGCCGGACGCGGGCGAGGTGTGGTTCAACGGCCGGCCCGTGCAGGTGCGCAACCCGCAGCAGGCGCGCGCGCTGGGGATCGCGATGGTGTTCCAGCATTTCAGCCTGTTCGACACGCTCACCGTGGCCGAGAACGTGTGGCTGGGGCTGGACAAGGGGCTCGCGCTCGCCGAGGTCACGCGCCGCATCAGCGCCAAAGCTGGCGAGTACGGGCTCGACGTCGATCCGCTGCGCCCCGTGCACACGCTGAGCGTGGGCGAGATGCAGCGCGTGGAGATCATCCGTGCGCTGCTTGGCGCGCCGCAGCTCTTGATCCTCGACGAGCCGACCTCGGTGCTCACGCCGCAGGCGGTGGAAAAGCTCTTCGTCGTGCTGCGCCGGCTCGCCAGCGAGGGCTGCAGCATCCTCTACATCAGCCACAAGCTGCACGAGATTCGCGCGTTGTGCACGGCCTGCACGGTGCTGCGCGGCGGCAAGGTCACGGGTGTGTGCAATCCGGCGCTCGAATCGAACGCCTCGCTCTCGCGCCTGATGATCGGTGCCGAGCCGCCCGCGCTGCAGCACCGCGCGGCGCCGCCGGGCGCGCCCGTGCTGCGCGTGCAGGGCTTGTCGCTGCGGCGCGCCGATCCGTTTGGCGTCGATCTGGTCGATGTGCGGCTCGAGGTACGCGCGGGCGAGGTCGTGGGCATCGCGGGCGTGTCGGGCAACGGGCAAAAAGAGCTGCTCGCTGTGCTCTCGGGCGAGGACACGCGCGCCGCGCCCGGCACTATCGAGATCGCGGGGCAGGGCGCGGGTTGGCAAGGACGGGATGTGGGCGGGCAAGCCCAAGACGTGAGCGGGCAGGGGCAGGACGTGAGCCGGCAGGGGCCGCGGGCGCGGCGTGCGCTGGGCCTGCACTTCGTGCCCGAGGAGCGCCTGGGCCGCGGCGCCGTGCCCAGCATGGACTTGGCGCACAACCTGCTGCTCACGCGCGAGGAGGCCGTGGCCGCGGGCGGCTGGATTCGGCTTGCGGCGCTGCAGGCGCAGGCGCGCGGCATCATCGAGCGCTTTCGCGTGCGTGCGGCCGGGCCGCAGGCGCCGGCGCAGTCGCTCTCGGGTGGCAATCTGCAAAAGTTCATCGTCGGGCGCGAGATCGACGCCCAGCCGCGCCTGCTCATCGTCGCGCAGCCGACCTGGGGCGTGGACGTGGGTGCGGCGGCGCAGATCCGCGCCGAAATTCTGGCGCTGCGCGACGCGGGCTGCGCCGTGCTCGTGCTCAGCGAAGAGCTCGACGAGCTGTTCGAGCTCAGCGACCGGCTGCACGTGCTCGCCAAGGGGCGGCTGTCGCCCGCGGTGCCGCGCGCCGAGGCCACGGTGGCGCAGATCGGCGCATGGATGAGCGGCCTGTGGCACGCCGAGGTGCAGGCGCACCTGGCGCAAATGGCTGAAACACCTTTGCAATCGCCGCCGGAGTTGCCGCCGCAAACCCCCGGCGCGCCCGCGTCCAGCAGCGACGGAGCCGCGCATGCTGCGGCTTGAGCCCCGCCCCATGCCCTCGCGCGGCTGGACGTATGCCTCGCCCTTGCTCGCGCTCGCGCTCACGGTGCTCATAGGCGTGGCGCTGTTCGCGCTGCTGGGCAAAGACCCGTTGCGCGGCCTGCAGGTGTTTTTTTGGGAACCCATCAAGTCGGCCTACGCGCTCGGCGAGCTGCTCGTCAAGGCCACGCCGCTACTGCTCATCGCGCTCGGGCTCGCGGTGTGCTTTCGCTCCAACGTGTGGAACATAGGCGCCGAGGGGCAATACATCCTCGGCGCGATCAGCGGGGGCGGCGTGGCGCTGCTCGCGACGCCCGAGACCGGGCGCTGGATCGTGCCCGCGCTGCTGCTCGCGGGCGTGCTCGGCGGCATGGCCTGGGCCGCGCTCACGGCGCTGCTGCGGGATCGCTTTCATGCGAACGAAATCCTCGTGAGCCTGATGCTGGTCTATGTGGCTTCGCTCTTGCTCAGCTACCTGGTGTTCGGGCCGTGGAAGGACCCGCAGGGCTACAACTTTCCGCAGACGCGCATGTTCGAGCGCGTCACGCAGATGCCGCGCCTGTGGCCGGGCACGCGCGTGCACGTCGGGCTGCTGCTCGCGCTCGTGGGCGCCGCGGGGCTGTGGGTGTTTTTGTTTCGCACGCGCGCGGGCTTTGCGCAGCAGGTGGGCGGGCTCGCGCCTGCGGCGGCGCGGTACGCGGGATTTTCTTCGCGGCGCGCGCTGTGGCTGGCGCTGCTGCTGTCGGGCGGGCTCGCTGGGCTGGCCGGGGCGCTCGAAGTCGCGGGACCGATCGGGCAGCTCACGCCCTACGTGCCCGCGGGCTACGGCTTTGCCGCGATCATCGTCGCCTTCGTCGGGCGGCTGCATCCGCTGGGCATGGTGCTTTCGGCTGTGCTCATGAGCATGTTTTACATCGGCGGCGAGCTCGCGCAGTCGCGCCTGGGGCTGCCCAAGTCGATCACGGGGGTGTTTCAAGGCCTGCTGCTGTTCACGCTGCTGGCCTGCGACACGCTGATCGCGTACCGCGTGCGCTGGGGCCGCGCCGGTGCGCGGCAGGCAGGGGGTTGAGGCATGGAATCCTACGCATTGCTCATCGCCGCCACGCTCAACGCGGGCACGGTGCTCGCGCTCGCGGCGCTGGGGCTGCTCATCAACGAAAAGGCCGGCATCGTCAACCTCGGCGCCGAGGGCCTGATGCTGTGCGCCGCGATCGCGGGCTTTGCCACCGTGGTGCACACGGGCAGCACCTGGCTGGGCTTTGCCGCGGGCATGGGCGCGGGTGCGCTACTCGCAGGCGCGTTTGGCGTGCTCGTGGTCTGGCTGCACACCAACCAGTACGCGACGGGGCTCGCGCTGAGCCTGTTCGGCAGTGGCTTTTCGGCCTTCGTGGGCATAGGCTACGTGCAGGCCCGGCTGCCCGAGCTGCCGCGTTACGCGATTCCCGTACTGGGCGACGTGCCGCTGCTCGGCCCGGCGCTGTTTCGCCAGCACCCGCTCGTGTACCTGACCATGCTGCTCACGGCGGCGCTCGCGTGGTTTTTGTACCGCGCGCGCGCCGGGCTGGTGCTGCGCGCGGTGGGCGAGTCGCCCGCGGCGGCGCACGCGCTCGGCTATCCGGTGCGGCGCATCCGCCTTGCGGCCGTGCTCGCGGGCGGCGCGCTGTGCGGCCTCGCGGGGGCTTACCTTTCGACGGTTTATACGCCGCTGTGGGTCGAGGGCATGGTCGCGGGGCGCGGCTGGATCGCGCTCGCGCTCACCACCTTTGCCACCTGGCGCCCGGCACGGGTCTTGCTTGGCGCTTATCTGTTCGGTGGCGTGACCATGCTGCAGTTCCACCTGCAGGCCACGGGCGTGGAGCTGCCCAGCCAGTGGCTGAGCATGCTGCCCTACGTGGCCACCATCGTGGTGCTCGCGCTGATTTCACGCAACCCGGTCTGGATTCGCGTCAACATGCCGGCCTCGCTCGGCAAGCCGTTCCATCCGGGGTGATGCTGGCGCCGCATCGGTTTTTCGTCCCTGCAAGCCTTCTGTTCTGAAAGGACTCCCATGACTGACCTGCACAAACGCTCCTTGCTCAAGCTCGCCACGTTCTCGGCCCTGGCAGCGGCCGCGCTCGCCGGCTGCGGCAAGAAGGAAGAGCCCGCGCCCGCCCCTGCGCCCGCTGCCGCGCCGGCTTCGGCCGCGCAGGCCCCCGCGCCCAAACCCGAGCCGCTCAAGATTGCCTTTGCCTACGTGGGCCCGGTGGGCGACGGCGGCTGGTCTTACGCGCACGATCAGGGGCGCAAGGCCATCGAGAAGGAGTTTGGCGACAAGGTGCAAACGAGCTACGTCGAGAGCGTGCCCGAAGGTGCGGACGCCGAGCGCGTGTTCCGCGACCTGGTGGGTCAGGGCAACAAGCTGGTGTTCGGCACCTCGTTCGGCTACATGGAGAGCATGGCCAAGGTCGCGCCCGACCATCCCGAGGTCAAGTTCGAGCACGCCACGGGTTACAAGACGGCAGACAACCTGCGCACCTACGACAGCCGCACCTACGAGGGCGCGTACCTCGCGGGCATCATCGCGGGCGGCATGACCAAGAGCAACACGCTGGGCGTGGTGGGCTCGGTGCCCATCCCCGAGGTGGTGCGCAACATCAACAGCTTCACGCTTGGCGCGCAAAGCGTGAACCCCAAGATCAAGACCAAGGTGGTCTGGGTGAACGAGTGGTTCAACCCGCCCAAGGAGACCGAGGCCGCGACCTCGCTGATCAACGGCGGCGCCGACGTGCTGTTCCAAAATACCGACTCGCCCGCCGTGCTCAAGACCGCCGAAGACAAGGGCAAGCGCGCCTTCGGCTGGGACAGTGACATGACGGCTTACGGCCCCAAGGCGCACCTCGCGTCTTCCATCATCAACTGGGGCCCGTACTACATCCAGAGCGTCAAGGAAGTGCTCGACGGCACCTGGAAAACCGGGCGCAGCTGGTGGGGCGTGAAAGAGGGCGCGATCGACATCGTCTCGATCGCCGACGACGTGCCCGCCGAGCTCAAGGCCAAGGTCGATGCCGCCAAGAGCGGCCTCAAGGACGGCAGCCTGGTGATCTGGAAGGGCCCGATCGTGGACAACACCGGCAAGCACGTGCTCGAAAAGGACGCCGTGGCCGACGATCAGTTCCTGGGTGGCATCAACTTCTACGTCAAGGGCGTGGAGGGCAAGGTGCCGGGCGGGGAGAAGAAGTAAGCCGCCACAAACGCATGGCAGTCTCGCCTGTCGTTCATGCACAGTGCGTCCGCTCGCTGCCGCTTTTCGTGGCGAGCGGACATTTTTTTGGAGCACGTCCATGTCCCCTGCCGATCTTCCCGCGCGTCCCGCCCAAATTGCGCAATTCGCGCACATAGTCCCCGCGCGCCTGCCCGAGCTGCTCGCCGCGATGCCCAAGGCTGAGCTGCACATCCACATCGAAGGCTCGCTCGAGCCCGAGCTGATCTTTGCGCTCGCGCAGCGCAACGGCGTCGCGCTGCCGTATGCGAGCGTGGCGCAGCTGCGCAGTGCCTACGCCTTTACCAACCTGCAGAGCTTTCTGGACATTTACTACGCCGGCGCGAGCGTCTTGCGGCATGAGCAGGATTTTTACGACATGGCGCGCGCCTATCTTGCGCGGGCTGCTTCAGAAAACGTAGTGCACGCGGAGATTTTCTTCGACCCGCAGACGCACACGGCGCGCGGCGTGCCCATCGAGGTCGTCATCCACGGCCTGCACCGCGCCTGCGTGGATGCGCGCGCCGAGTGGGGCATTTCGGCGGCGCTGATCCTGTGCTTTTTGCGCCACCTGAGCGAGGAAGACGCCTTTGCCACGCTGCAGCAGGCCCTGCCGCTGCGCGATCGTTTCATTGGCGTGGGGCTGGATTCGAGCGAACTTGGCCACCCGCCGGAAAAGTTTGCGCGCGTGTTCGCGCGCTGCCGCGAGCTGGGCCTGCACGTGGTCGCGCACGCGGGCGAGGAGGGGCCGCCGGCCTACATCTGGAGCGCGCTGGACGTGCTCCATGCCGAGCGCATAGACCACGGCGTGCAGGCGCTGCACGACGCGGCGCTGCTCGCGCGCCTGGCGCGCGAGCGCACGCCACTCACCGTGTGTCCGCTGTCCAACCTCAAGCTCTGCGTCTTTCCCAGCCTGGCGCAGCACAAGCTGCCGCAACTGCTTGCTGCGGGCCTGTGCGTGACGGTCAACTCGGATGATCCGGCCTACTTCGGCGGCTACATCAACGACAACTTCACGCAATTGTTTGCCGCCACGGGCCTAGCGGCGCAGCACGCCTACGTGCTGGCGCGCAACAGCTTCGAAGCCAGTTTCGTCGATGCAGATACCAAACGTGCCTGGCAGGAGCGGCTCGACGCGGTATTTGCGCACTTTGCGCAAGCATAGCTTTCGCCCTCTGCGTGCAAGTTTGGGGTGCCGGGGCAGGCTGTCGCGCGCGGGCGCTTGCGCTGCGGGCGAAGCTGGGACAATGCAAGGACAACAAGCCTACCCAGACACCATGCGCTCCCCCAGCCCGGCCCCCAACATACCCCCCACGGCGCCCCCTGGCGAATCCGCCGCGCAGCGCCCGATGGCCATCGCGCTCGCGGGGCTGGTGGCGCTCGCCGTGGCCATGGGCATAGGGCGCTTTGCGTTCACGCCGCTGCTGCCCATGATGCTGCACGATGGCTTGCTCGACCTGCCCGGCGCGAGCTGGCTCGCGAGCGCGAACTATTTCGGCTACCTGGTCGGCGCCGTGCTGTGCACTTTGCAGCCCTGGCTGTGGGCGCGGCTGCGCGTGCTGCCCTTGTTCGCCTTCGTCACCCTGGTGCGCGGCGGGCTCGTGGCGACGGGGCTGCTCACGCTCGCGATGGCCTGGCCCGTGCCCGCGGCCTGGCCCGTGCTGCGCTTTGCCGCCGGCGTGACGAGCGCCGTGGTGTTCGTCTATACCTCTGGTTGGTGCATGGCGCGGCTCGCGCGGCTGGGGGTGCCCGCGCTCAGCGGCATGATCTACGTGGGGCCGGGCGCGGGCATCGTGCTCAGCGGCCTCGCGGCCAGCGCCATGACGGCCTGGCACTGGCGCGCCGCGGCGGGCTGGGTGCTGTTCGGCCTGCTTGCGTGGGTGCTCGCGGCCTCGGTCTGGCGCACCCTGCGCGGCAGCGACGAGCGCCTGCACGCTGGCGCGCCGGCGGGGCAGGCGGCAGGTCAGGTGGGTGGCGCGGCACTGGCACCGCCGCAGGGCCGCGCCGAGATGGCCTGGCTCGCGCTGGCCTACGGCTTGGCGGGCTTTGGCTACATCATCACTGCGACTTTTCTGCCCGTGATCGCGCGCACGGCCCTGCCGGGCTCGGCCTGGCTGGACATGTTCTGGCCCATCTTCGGCCTGGGCGTGATGGCCGGCGCGCTGCTCGTCTCGCGCCTGCCGCACGGCGGCGACTTTCGCCTGCGCCTGATCGTGTGCTATGTGCTGCAGGCCGCGGGCGTGGCAGCGAGCCTCTACAGCCCGAGCCTGGCGGGCTTCGTGCTCGGTAGCGTGTTGCTGGGCCTGCCTTTTACCGCGATCACCTTCTTTGCGATGCACGAGGTGCGCCGCCTGCGTCCGGCGCAGGCGGCGAGCTTCATCGGCCTGCTCACGGCCATGTATGGCGTGGGCCAGATTCTCGGCCCGGCGCTGGTCGCGCTGCTGCTGCGCCGCCTGCCCGACGCCGCGACGGGTTTTGCGTTGTCGCTCGAGGTTGCCGCGGCGGCGCTTTTTGTGGGCGCGCTGATCTACGCGGGCATGGTGTGGGCGTATCCCGTGCGCTCGGCCAGCTAGGAGCCTGTCGGACTTTGGGCGGGCGGCGCCATGGCTGCGCGCTGCGCGTGGAAGTCCGGCGCGGGACACCTGCCCATTTCGGGCAAAATAGCACGGTCGTTCTATTTTGTCCGCACATGTCCAAGCCACCGAACTCCCCGCAATCTTCCGTGCCTGCGGTGCCAGGGCGCGCAGCGTCCGGCGCTGCGGCGCGCGCGGGCCGCGCTCTGCAAAAGGGCCGGCAGACCAAGGCTGCGATCGTCGATGCGGCGCTCGGGCTGGCGACGCACATCGGGCTTGAGGGGCTCTCCATGGGGGCGCTGGCCGAGCTCATGGGCATGAGCAAGTCGGGCGTGTTCGCGCACTTCGGCTCGCGCGAAGAGTTGCAGATTTCGGTGATTCGCGAATACCACGCGCGCTTCGAGCAAGAGGTTTTCTACCCCGCCTTGCAGGCGCCGCGCGGCGTGGCGCGCCTGCGGGCGCTGTTCGAGCGCTGGATGGCGCGCACCTCGGTCGAGATCGACTCGGGGTGTCTCTACATCAGCGGCGCGGTGGAATTCGACGACCGCCCCGGCCCGGTGCGCGATGCGCTTGCGTCGTCGGTGCGCACCTGGCACGCGGCCTTGAAGCGCGCGATCGTGCTGTGCAAGGAATGCGGCGAGCTGTGCGCCGATCTGGACGAGGAGCAAATGCTGTTCGAAGTCCACGGTCTGATCCTCGCGCTGCACTACGAGGCGCGCTTTTTACAAACGCCCGGCTCGCTCGCGCGCGCGCTCACGGGCTTTGAGCATATCCTGCAGCGTTATGGCGCAAAAACGCCGCAAGCCCAGGATTCACCTTCATCCATCACTACCAAGGAATGAGCACCATGCCCAGCTACACCCCGCCCCTGCGCGACATCGAATTCGTCCTGCATGAAGTCTTCGGCTTGAGCGACGAGCTCAAAGCCATGCCGCCGTATGCCGAGCTCGACGCAGCCACGCTGCGCGCCGTGCTCGAGGAAGGCGGCAAGTTCGCCGCCGAGGTGATCTTTCCGCTCAACATGAGCGGCGACACCGAGGGCTGCACGCTCGACGCCGCGACGCACGCCGTGCGCACGCCGACCGGCTTCAAGGAGGCGTACGCGCAGTTCGTAGCCGGCGGCTGGCCCGCGCTGTCGTGCGATCCGGCCTACGGCGGGCAGGGCCTGCCCATGGTCATCAACCAGTGCTTCTATGAAATGCTCAACGCCGCGAACCAGGCCTGGACCATGTACCCCGGCCTTTCGCACGGCGCCTACGAATGCCTGCACACGCACGGCACGCCCGAGCAAAAACAGCTGTACCTGCCGCGGCTCACGAGCGGGCACTGGACGGCCACCATGTGCCTGACCGAGCCGCACTGCGGCACCGACCTGGGCCTGCTCAAGACGCGCGCCGAGCCGCAGCAAGGCGGCAGCTACAAGCTCACAGGCACCAAGATTTTCATCAGCGCGGGCGAGCACGACCTTGCGGAAAACATCGTGCATTTGGTGCTCGCGCGCCTGCCCGACGCACCCGCGGGCAGCAAGGGCATCAGCCTGTTCGTGGTGCCCAAATTCTTGCCGCAAGCGGACGGCAGCCTGGGCGCGCGCAACGCGATCTACTGTGGCGGCCTCGAACACAAAATGGGCATACGCGCGAGCGCCACCTGCCAGATGGTGCTCGAAGGCGCCACGGGCAGCCTGGTGGGCGAGCCGCACAAGGGGCTGGCTGCGATGTTCGTGATGATGAACGCCGCGCGCCTGGGCGTGGGCGTGCAGTCGCTGGGCCTGACCGAGGTGGCCTACCAGAACGCGCTGGCCTACGCCAAGGAGCGCCTGCAGATGCGCAGCCTCTCGGGCCCCAAGGCCAAGGACCAGCCCGCCGACCCCATCATCGTGCACCCTGACGTGCGCCGCATGCTGCTCACGGCCAAAGCCTGGGCCGAGGGCGGACGCGCGCTTGCGATCTACTGCGCGCTGCTCGTGGACAAGGAGCTGCACCACCCCGACGAAAAAGTGCGCGCCGAGAGCGCCGAGCTCGTCGCGCTGCTCACGCCCATCGCCAAGGCCTTCCTCACCGACAACGGCTACCAGGCCACCACGCTGTGCCAGCAGGTCTTCGGTGGGCATGGCTACATCAAGGAGTGGGGCATGGAGCAGTTCGTGCGCGATGCGCGCATCAACATGATCTACGAGGGCACGAACGGCATCCAGGCGCTGGACCTGCTCGGGCGCAAGGTGCTCGCCAACCAGGGCGCCACGCTGCGCAAGTTCGGCAAGCTCGTGGCCGCGCTGGCGCAGCAGGAGGTCGCGAACCCGCAAATGGTCGAATTCCTCCAGCCGCTTGCTGGCCTGGGCGAAAAAATGACCCAGTTCACGACCGAAATCGGCATGAAAGCGATGCAAAACCCCGAGGAAGTGGGCGCCGCCGCGACCGACTACCTGCGCGTGGCCGGGCATTTGGTGTTCGGCTACCTGTTCGCGCGCATGGCGCAAGTCGCGCTGCGCCAGATCGCCGCGGGCCATGCCGAGCCGTTCTACCGCGCCAAGCTGCAGACGGCGCGCTTTTACTTTGCGCGCCTCTTCCCCGAAACCGCCACGCTCATGCGCAGCGCGCGCTCGGGCAGCCAGGTGCTGATGGACACCGAGGCGGCGCTGGCTGGATGATCCTCAATCCGGCAGTTGACCGCTGCATTTTGTATGCAACGCTTTGATTCTTTGAATGATTTTTCACTCTGCGAGACGCACCCATCGGGTCAGAGCGCTGCGCGCCCGATCGCGCCGCCCTCGGGCACGCTGGCCGCGTTGCAAATCCTCGCCATGGCACCCGCCATGGCTGCGGTTTGCGCCTTGCCAGTGCACCCGATGACGACACGCTCGGGCGCGCTCAACTGCCGGATTGAGGATGATTGAGAACCATTTTGGCCACTAGCCCTTTACCAGCAAGCGCTAGCAGCTATTTTTTAGTGAGCTCCTGGCCCATGCCGCATGCGGGCCGCGCGCATTGCGCGGATACTCGGCCAGTACCCATTCCACCACGTCAAGGAGACCCGTTTTGACGCCCCCCAACCCTGGCACACCCCACCCTTTCGACGAAGCCATGGCCTTCACGCCCTGCGACGCACCCGCAGGCTGGCCTGGCCATGCCACCACGCGCTACTGGCAAGGCCGCACGCACCCCGGCTACGCGAACATGGTCGGGCCTTTCGGCGGCATCACGGCGGCGCAGGCGCTCAACGCCGTGATGCTGCACCCTGAGCGCCTGGGCGAGCCGCTCGCCCTCACCGTGAACTTTGCCGGCCCGCTGGCCGACGGCCCGTTCATCGCCGCGGCCACGCCGCTGCGCACCAACCGCTCGACGCAGCACTGGAGCGTGGCGCTGCTGCAAATCGACGCGAGCGGCGCGCTCGCCGTCACCACCACGGCCACGGCCGTGACCGCGGCGCGGCGCGAAACCTGGAGCGTGAGCGACACGCCCGCACCTGCCGTGCCGCGCCCGCACGAGGTCGTGGCCGAAGCGCGCGGCGGCGTGCCCATGGAGTGGCGCCAGCGCTACGAAATGCGCGCGATCGTCGGCGACTTTCCGCGCGAGTGGGACGACAGCCACGGCCACAGCAGCCTCACCCAGCTGTGGATGCGCGACGCGCCGCCGCGGCCGCTCGACTTCTGCGCGCTCGCGTCGCTGTGCGACCTGTTCTTTCCGCGCCTGTTTTTGCGCCGCGCGCGCCGCGTGCCCATTGGCACCGTGTCCATGACGGTGTATTTCCACGCCGGCAGCACGGAGCTTGCGGCCACCGGCGCCGGCTACCTGCTCGGCCAGGCGCAGGCGCAGGAATTCCGCAACGGCTTTTTCGACCAGACCGCGCAGGTGTGGAACGAAGCCGGCACCATGCTCGCGACCACGCACCAGGTGGTCTATTACAAAGAATAAGGCCCGAATTAAGGCCCAAACAGCAAGGCTGAACAAGGCCAGTACCGCACGCACTTTCCCCATCCTTTGAGAACCACTATGAACCCCAGCACCCAGGACATCCTCGTGCACACCGAAGACGGCGTGTGCACCATCACCTTCCACCGCGTGGACAAGAAAAACTCCTTCACCGCGGCCATGTACGCCACGCTGGCCGCTGCGCTCGCCGCAGCCGAGGCCGACCCGCAGGTGCGCGTGCTCGTGTTCCAGGGCGACGCCACGGTGTTCAGCGCGGGCAACGACATCACGGACTTCCTCGAGCGCCCGCCCGCCGGCCCAAACGCGCCCGTGTTCGACGTGCTGCGCAGCCTCGCGACCTTCTCCAAGCCCATGATCGCCGCCGTCTGCGGCCCGGCCGTGGGCCTGGGCACGACCATGCTCTTTCATTGCGACCTCGTCTATGCGGGCGACAACGCGGTGTTTTCCATGCCCTTCGTGAACCTTGGGCTGTGCCCCGAGGCCGGCTCCAGCCTGCTCGCGCCGCAAATCCTCGGCTACCACCGCGCGGCCGAGGCGCTGCTGTTCGGCGAGCCCTTCCTGGCCGAGGCCGCGCTCGAAGCCGGCCTGGTCAATCGCGTGGTGCCGCCCACCGAATGCAACGCGCTGGCCCAGGTGCAAGCGAAAAAGCTCGCGGCCAAGCCCTTGAGTTCACTCATAGAAACCAAGCGCCTGCTTAAGAAAGGCCAAACCCCCGCCGTGCTCGAGCGCATCGCCGAAGAGGCCGAAACCTTCAGCCGCCTGCTCGCCGCCCCCGCCGCGCGCGAAGCCTTCACCGCGTTTCTCGAAAAGCGCCGCCCGGATTTCAGCAAGGTTTGATGCAGTCTTGCGCCCGCGGCAGCCCAAGGGGCGGTGAAGAGGCAAGCGCTGCCACGCTCCGCCACGCGCAAAGGCGCACTGTGTGTGCGGCCGCAAGGCTTGCAAGTGCATGCTACGGCTGCATGTATTGCTTACGTATTTTGCGCATTGCCGCAGGCTTGCAAGGGGGATCGACTCCTACGATGGCGGTTCTTTTTCAAGGAGAACCGATGGCCGTGCAATCCCCCTTTTTCGGCAAACGTGAACCCGATGCGTTTGCTGCGCGCCACAGCGCGAACACCGCTGCGGGCCTGAGTGCCACCGCTGCCGCGCCGACACCTGCAGCTGCCAGCGCCTCAGCCAGCGCCGCCAAACCCGCCCCCGACAGCCAAGGCAGCAAGCTCATCGTCGGGCCGAACATCAAGCTCAAAGGGGTCGAAATCACCGATTGCGACACCCTGGTGGTCGAGGGCATGGTCGAAGCCACCATGGACTCGCGCGTGATCCATATCGCTGCGCAAGGCGCTTTCCGCGGCTCGGCGGAAATCGACATCGCCGAGATTTTTGGAGAATTCGACGGCACCCTGACGGTGCGCCAAAAGCTCGTGATCCACCAGTCGGGCAAGGTGCGCGGCAAGATCCGCTACGGCAAGCTGGTGGTCGAAGAGGGCGGACAGCTTTCGGGCGAGATCGCCGTCGGTGTGGGCCCCACGCAAAGCGCGGCGAAAAAGGGCGGCGACGAAGCCGCGGCTTCAGCGCCGACCGTGCCGCTCGCGGCCTAGGAGTCCTGTCGGACTTTGGAATCGTCGGCTGCGGATGCGCCGCAGCGGCCCATTTTTTACCGGCTTCTTGCCCCATAGCCCGCGTAGATGCGCAGCACCGCCTAATGGACAATTTGGGTTCAACGCCTGACAGCGCCAGCAAG
>CAVPUD010000135.1:0-4717 GCA_963708545.1 uncultured beta proteobacterium
CGCGCCCGCAAAAATGGACTTGTTTGTGGACTTGAAAGTCCCGGCTGTAGGCGGATCGCAGTGGACCCCGGCAGAACATCAAAGAGAGGAAAAGTCCTTATGCGACAACGACTTGCAGACTCTCTTGGACTTCTGCGGAAGTCCGCAGATTGATGCGGTGGAGCGGGCGATGGGAATCGAACCCACGTCTTGAGCTTGGGAAGCTCAGGTCCTGCCATTGAACGACGCCCGCGAGAGACACGTCGGACACCGAAGAGCCAGGCAGAAGGCTTGCCTGGGCGCCCGTGTTCGAGAGGGTGCCGATTATAAGCATGCGTTACGCAGACCCCGCGGCCATATGCACAGCGCCGGGCCTGCGGCCATGCCCGATAATCTGCCGCGCCCGCACTGCTGCGGCGTTTGTTTTTATTTTTATCCACTAGACGGGGACTTTTCACCATGGAAATCAAAGGCAAGGTATTCATCGTCACGGGCGGCGCCTCGGGGCTCGGCGAAGGGACGGCGCGGCGGCTCGCGGCGCAAGGCGGCAAGGTGGTCATCGCCGACGTGCAGGTGGAAAAAGGCGAGGCTGTGGCCAAGGAGATCGGCGGTGCTTTCGTGAAATGCGACGTGAGCAGCGAGGCCGACGGTCAGGCCGTGGTCGCCAAGGCGGTGTCCATGGGCAAGCTCATGGGGCTGGTCAACTGCGCGGGCATTGGCCCTGCGGAAAAAACCGTGGGCAAGAACGGTGCGCATCCGCTGGCCGCGTTCACCAAGACCATCACCGTGAACCTGATCGGCAGCTTCAACATGATCCGCCTCGCAGCCGAAGCCATGTGCAAGAACGAGCCCGAGGTCGACACCGGCGAACGCGGCGTGATGATTTCGACCGCGAGCGTGGCGGCGTTCGAGGGACAGATCGGCCAGGCTGCGTATTCGGCGTCCAAAGGCGGCGTGGTCGGCATGACCCTGCCGATCGCCCGCGACCTGGCGCGCGACGGTATCCGCAACATGACCATCGCGCCCGGCATTTTCGGCACCCCCCTGCTCATGAGCCTGCCGCAGAACGTGCGCGATTCGCTCGCCGCGAGCGTGCCCTTCCCGAGCCGCCTGGGCCACCCCGACGATTACGCCAAGCTGGTGCAGCACATCTTCGAAAACGACATGCTCAACGGCGAAGTGATCCGCATCGACGGCGCGATCCGCATGGCGCCGCGCTGAAGATTCCCCTTTGCTAGTCTTTTGATAGCATCCAGCGCTTGGTACAAGGGCGCTGGAGGTCATTTTTGCATGCAATCAGCCGCCCGTGACGGGTGGGAAGAAAGCCACCTCGGCGCCATCGTGTAGCGCGGCGTCCTCGCGCGCGAGCGTCTGGTCGAGCGCCATGCGCACGGCGCGGCTGCGCGCGAGGCTCTCGGCATAGGCACCGCCACGCGCGATCAGCGCGTCGCGCAGCGCGCCCAGCGTGGCGGCCTCGGTCTGCACGCTTTCGCTGCCCAGCCCCAACGCCTCGCGGATCGAGGCGAAGTAGCGCACGGTGACGCGCTTCATACCAGCTTGCAGTGCAGGCGCGGTCATGCCATCAGCTCCGCAAACGGCAGGTAGCGCACGACATCGCCGTGTGCAATGGTCTGGCCCGGCGGCACATCGACGATGCCGTCGGCCCACACGGTCGAGGTCAGCACGCCCGAGCCCTGGTGGGCAAACAAGTCCAGCCCACCCTGCGCGTTGCGCCGCACGCGCAAAAACTCGCGCCTTTTCCTTTTATCCGCTTTGTGCCAGTCGAAATGCGCCGTCGCGCCAATGAAGCGCGGCAACACGTCGGCCACGCCCTGCAGGCGCAGCAAAAACGGCCGCACGAGCAACAGGAAGGTGACGAGGCTGGACACCGGGTTGCCCGGCAGACCGATGAAATGCGTGGGGCCACGCGGGCCGAAGCCGCCGTCTACAGCGCCGCCCGCAGCACCGCCTTGTGCGGCCGCGTCGATTTGCCCGTAGGCGAACGGCTTGCCCGGCTTGATCGCGATCTGCCACAGGTCGAGCCGCCCGAGCGCCTGCACCGCGGGTTTGACGTGGTCTTCCTCGCCCACCGAGACACCGCCGCTGGTCACGATCACATCGTGCTGCGCGCTCGCCGTGCGCAGCGCCGCCACCGTGGCCTCGCGCTGGTCGGGGACGATGCCCAGGTCGGTGACGTGGCAGCCCAGGCGCTGCAGCAGCGCGCGCAGAAAAAAGCGATTGCTGTTGTAGATCGCGCCGGGCGGCATGCGCTCGGGCGGCAGCTCGCCCGGCATGACGAGCTCGTCGCCCGTGGAGAACAGAGCCACGCGAGGGCGCTGCACCACCTGCAGCCTGTCCATGCCGATGCTGGCCGCAAGGCCCAGCGCCGCGGGCGTGAGGCGCGTGCCGGCGCGCAGCACCACGGCGCCGCGCGCGATGTCCTCGCCCGCGCGGCGTATGGCTTGGCCCGGTTGGGGCACGGTGTGGATGCGCACGCGGCCCAAAGCGGACACATCGGACGGAGCCACAGAGGCAGACACACCCTCGCCTGCCGGCCCTGCACTTTGGCCCGCACCATCGCCTGCGCCCGGCAGCGCCGCGCAATCTTCCTGCATGACCACGGCGTCGGCGCCCGGCGGCACGGGCGCGCCCGTGAAGATGCGCGCCGCGGTGCCCGGCTGCAAGGGCTGGCCGCTGCTGCCCGCGGCGATGCGCTGGGCCACGCGCAGCACGGTGCCGGCAGCCGGCACGTCGGCGCAGCGCAACGCATAGCCGTCCATGGCGCTGTTGTCCTGCGGGGGCACGTGCAGCGGCGAGACGGCATCGAGCGCGAGCACACGGCCATCGGCGTCCCAGGTGGCGACCGTGTCGCAGCCCGGCAAGGGCGTGGCGCGTGCGAGCAGCTCGGCCAGGGCCTCGTCGAAAGGTTTCAAGGGCGGGTGTTTCATCGTCATGATGGGGGCAGAGCAGTGAGATGCCGGCCTGGATCGTAATCAAAACGCTCGGCCTGCGTGAGCAGCCACTGCGCGACTTGCTGCGGCGCGGCCAGCGGCAGCACGGGCCGCAGCGTGGGCTCGGGCAGGCGCTCGGGCGCGTTGGTTGCGATCGCGACGACGAACATGTCGTGCGGGTAGAGCACGGCGCGCTCGGCCTCGCCGGGTTGCGCAGGGCGCCAGACCTCGATCTTGGGCAGGTCGCTCCACTTGTAGCCTTCGACGAACACCCAGTCCACGCCGTCGTCGAGCTCGGCGAGCAGCTGGTGCACCGTGAGCTGCACGGGCTGCTCGAATTCGCGCAGCAGCGCCAGACGCTGATCGGACGCGACCAGCACCTCGACAGCGCCCGCGGCGCGGTGGCGGAAGCTGTCCTTGCCCGGATGGTCGATGTCGAAGCGGTGGTGTGCGTGCTTGACCACCGACACGCGCTGGCCTTGCTGGCGCAACGCGGGAATGAGCTGCTCGATCAGCGTGGTCTTGCCCGCGCCGGAAAACCCGGCAAAGCCTACGACTTTCATACCTGGCGACCCTGGAAAACTACTCTTTCAATAGCTGCTAGCGCTTGATACATCAGCGCAAAGCCGTTTTTCATCATCTGGACTTACGCAAACAAGGATGCAGCGAGGTGTTTTGCCATGGGGCGAACGCCTTGCCTAACCCCGATTTGCGTAAGTCGTGATCATGAATCGCAATGCTGCGCGATGTAATCCTTGACGCGCTGCACGTCGGCCGGCAGCACCTGCACGCGGCGCGGCAGGTTTTCGATGCCTTCGAAGCGCGCGGGGCGCTCGGGCTCGCGCCCCAGCGCCTCACGGATGGTGGCGGCGAATTTGATCGGCAACGCGGTTTCGAGCACGATCATGGGCACGCCGGCTTGCACGTACGCGCGCGCTACCTTGACGCCGTCGGCGGTGTGCGGATCGATCGTGACGCCAAAGCGCGCATGCACGTCGCGGATCGTCGCCAGGCGGTCTGCGTGCGTGCTCTTGCCGCTCGCGAAACCGTAGCGCTCGCGCACTTCGCGGAAGGCCGGGTCGGCGCTCAAGTCGAACTGCCCGCGCTGCGCGAGCGCGTCCTGGAACAGCGCCTTGACGCGCGCACCGTCGCGCCCCAGCAGGTCGAAGATGAAGCGCTCGAAGTTGCTCGCCTTGCTGATGTCCATGCTCGGGCTGCTGGTTTCGTGCGTGTCGCGGCTCGCACGCACACGATAGACGCCGGTGCGCAAGAACTCGTCGAGCACGTCGTTCTCGTTCGTCGCCACCACCAGCCGGTCTATGGGCAGGCCCATCATGCGCGCCACGTGGCCCGCGCAGACGTTGCCGAAGTTGCCGCTGGGCACGGTGAAGCTGACTTTTTCGCCCTCGGCCTGCGTGGCCTGGAAGTAGCCCGCGAAGTAATACACCACCTGCGCGAGTAGCCGCGCCCAGTTGATCGAATTCACGGTACCTATGCGGTAGCGGCGCTTGAAGTCCAGATCGTTGCTCACGGCCTTGACGATGTCCTGGCAGTCGTCGAACACGCCCTTGATCGCCAGGTTGTGGATGTTGGCGTCCTGCAGGCTGAACATCTGCGCCTGCTGGAACGGGCTCATGCGCCCGTGCGGACTGAGCATGAACACACGGATGCCGCGCTTGCCGCGCATCGCGTATTCGGCCGCGCTGCCGGTGTCGCCGCTGGTCGCGCCCAAAATGTTGAGCGCCTCGCCACGGCGCGAACAAATACGTAAACGCCGAAGGTATGCA
>CAVPUD010000136.1:0-4423 GCA_963708545.1 uncultured beta proteobacterium
CGGTGAGGTCGGCGCGGCAGAGCTCTTCGACCTCCAGCCCGCGCAGCAGCGTCATGAGCTGGAAGGCCTTGGCCGTGGGGATGATCTCGCGGCCTTCGCGCAGCATGTACTTTTCGGTGAGCAGCCCTTCGATGATGGCCGCGCGCGTGGCCGGCGTGCCCAGGCCTTTTTCCTGCATGGCCGAGCGCAGTTCTTCGTCGTCGATCTGCTTGCCGGCGCTTTCCATGGCACCGAGCAGCGTGGCTTCAGAGTAGCGGGCGGGCGGCTTGGTCTTGAGGCCCTTGGGTTCCACGGCCAGGGTGTTGACCAGTTCACCGGGTTTGACGGGCACGAGGTTCTGGCCCTTGTCGCCCTCCTTGCCGCCTTCCACCTCATTGGCGGCTTCCTTGCCGTAGATGGCCAGCCAGCCGGGCTTGACCAGCACCTTGCCTTCGGTCTTGAAGTGTGTTTTGTTCGACACGGCTGATTCGGGTGGTGATCGGGTATTCAGCGTTCGGGAAGAACACCGCCATGAAGCGGCGCACCACCAGGTCATAAATCTTCTGCTCAGCCTCGCTCAAGCCGCTGGGCGCCTGCAGGGTCGGGATGATGGCAAAGTGGTCGCTCACCTTGCTGTTGTCAAAGATGCGTTTGACTGGGGCGAATGTAGTTGTTGTTCAGCGCCGTCAAGGCGTGCGGTGCCAGATGGCGCATGGCGCTGTTGGACAGCATCTCGAACGTCTGCTTGACCACCGGCAGGTAGTCTTCGGGCAGCGCGCGCGAGTCGGTACGCGGGTAGGTCAGGGCCTTGTGACGCTCGTACAGGCTTTGCGCAAGCGACAGCGTGGTCTTGGCGCGAAAAGCCGAACTTGCCGTTGGCCTCACGCTGCAGGGAGGTCAGGTCAAACAGCAGGGGCGAAGCCTGCGTGGTCGGCTTGCTCTCTTCGGTGACGGTGGCCTGCTTGCCGCGCACGGCGTCGGCAATTGATTGGGCCTCGGCGGCAGACCACAAGCGGTCGGCACGGGCCTCGGCGTCTTCCGATTTTTTCCACTTCGGGTCAAACCACTTGCCGGGGTATTCGCCCGCCTGCGCGCCGAAGATGGCGTGGACCTCCCAATAGTCGCGGGTCACGAACTCGCGGATTTTTTCCTCGCGCTCCACCACCAGCGACAGGGTGGGTGTCTGCACGCGGCCCACGGTGGTCAGAAAGAAGCCGCCGTCGCGCGAGTTGAACGCCGTCATGGCGCGCGTGCCGTTGATGCCGACCAGCCAGTCGGCCTCCGAGCGGCAGCGCGCGGCGCCGGCCAGGCCCGCCATCTGCTGCTCGGTGCGCAGCGCGTTGAAAGCCGTCGCGAATGGCCTGCGGCGTCATGCTCTGCAGCCACAGGCGCTTGACGGGTTTGCCAAGACCTTTGCCATCGCGCTTGCTGCCACCGGCGTACTGCTCGATCAGGCGGAAGATCAGCTCGCCCTCGCGGCCCGCGTCGCAGGCGTTGATGAGTTCGGTCACGTCCTTGCGCTTGGCCTGCTTGACCACGGCGGCGAGGCGGCTCTTGGTCTTGTCCACGGGCTTGAGGTCGAAATAAGGCGGAATGACGGGCAGGTGGGCAAAGCTCCACTTGCCGCGCTTCACGTCAAACTCCTCGGGCGCCTGGATTTCCACCAGGTGGCCCACGGCGCTGGTGACCACGTAGCGGTCGTTCTCGAAATGGTCTTCGTGCTTCTCGAACTTGCCCGCCACGGGGGTCAGTGCGCGCACGATGTCTTGTGCCACCGAGGGTTTTTCTGCAATTACCAGGGTCTTGGTCATTTTTTGGTTTCTCGCCAGTCTGGCTGTCCGGCATCCGGCCGGTCGCTTCTACAATTCGTTGCCTCACGCGTACACGCGCACGCACATGTGTGCATATTCAAGTTAACAGAGTTTTTGCCATGCCCCGCTCCGCACCGCCTGCAACCCCGACCCCCGCGCAGGGCCGCCGCATCCAGATCCGGCGCTCGGGCGTGCATGGCAAGGGCGTGTTTGCCGTGCAGGATATTGCAGAGGGCGAAGTCATTGTGGAGTACACGGGCGAAGTGATTGGCTGGCAGGAAGCGCAGGACCGCCACCCGCACGACCCATTGCAACCCAACCACACGTTTTACTTTCATGTGGATGAAGACCATGTGATCGACGCAAAGTTCGGCGGCAACTCCTCGCGCTGGATCAACCACAGCTGCAACCCCAACTGCTATGCCGACGAGCGGGACGGGCGCATTTTCATCACGGCGCTGCGCAATATTTTGGCCGGCGAAGAGTTGAACTACGACTACGGCCTGATCATCGAAGAGCGCTACACCAGGAAGCTCAAGGCCGATTACCCCTGCTGGTGCGGCAGCAAAAACTGCCGGGGCACGCTGCTGGCGCCCAAGCGCGGCTGGGCGCCGCCCATGCCGCTGCCGCCTCCTTCCAGGCCGAAAGCCCAAACCTCTGCCAAAGCCACCAAGAAAGCCTCCAAGAAGGCATCCAAGAAGGCCAAGCCGCGAGGCCGCGCGCAGTGAGCACCAGCGCCACCCCGCCCATCCGCTGGCCCGCCGAAGCCATCTGGGAGGCCGTATCGCCCCTGCTGCCCGGCTTCACGGTCGAGGTGCTGCCCACCATCGATTCAACCAACACCGAACTCATGCGCCGTGCGCGCGCGGGCCGCTGCGAGCCCACGCTGCTGGTGGCCGAGCAGCAGACCGCAGGGCGCGGGCGGCTGGGGCGGGCGTGGCAAAGCGACGCCGGGGCATCGCTCATGATGTCCCTGGGGTTGCCGCTGGCGCCCAGGGATTGGTCGGGCCTGTCGCTCGCCGTGGGCGTGAGCGTGGCCGAGAGCCTGCAACCCGTGTTGCCGGCCCTGGAGGTGGCCCGCATCGGCCTCAAGTGGCCCAACGACCTGTGGCTGGGCGGCGCGGGCGGCGAGCGCAAGCTCGGCGGCATCCTGGTGGAGACCGCCAGCTTTGTCACGCCCCAGGCGGCTGCCGCGGCCCGCGCCGCCAGCGCCCGCTATGTGGTGGTGGGCATCGGCATCAACGTGCTGCCGCGCAGCGCCGAGGGCCTGAGCATGCCGCCCGGCAATCTGCAGGACGTGGAGCCGGGCCTGGATGCGCCCACTGCCCTGCTGCGCATCGCGGCGCCGCTGGTGGCCATGCTGCAGTCGTTTGAAGCCTATGGCTTTGCCCCCATGCAGGCGCGTTTTGCCAGGCGCGACGTGCTGCAGGGCCGGGCGGTGACGCTCAGCGACGGGCAGGCCGGCACGGCCCATGGCGTGGCCGAATACGGCGCACTGCTGGTGCAGACCGCGCAAGGCATGCAGGCCATCACCAGCGCTGAAATCAGCGTGCGGCCCGCCGCCGCGCGCCCTCTCTGAAAGACCCGACCATGCTGCGACTTGCCGTCATCGTCCTGCTGCTGGCCAATGCCGGCTATTACGCATGGTCGCAAGGCTGGCTGCGCGCATGGGGGCTGGCGCCGGTCGAGCAGTCCGAGCCGCACCGCCTGGTGCAGCAGATCCGCCCCGAGACGCTGCGCATCCTGCAGGCCCAGGATGCCACCCCAGCAGCGCCAGCGCCAGCGCCAGCGCCAGCGCCTGCCAGCGAGGCACCGCCCGCGCCCGCGTCCGCCGCACAGCCTGCACCGGCATCGGCATCGGCATCCGCGCCCGCATCCGCCACGGTGTGCCTGCAGGCCGGCCTGCTGGACGCGCGCCAGGCCGACGCCGTGCGCGCCGCCGCTGCCGCTCTGCCGCAGGGCAGCTGGAGCCTGCAATCGAGCACCATTCCCGGGCGCTGGATGGTTTACATGGGCCGCTTTGCCGACGACGAGGCGCTCGCCAGGAAGCGCGCCGAGCTGCGCGCCCTCAAGGTGCCCTACGACCGCCCCGGCAACCCGGCGCTGGAGCCGGGCCTGTCGCTGGGCCGCTTCTCCACCGAAGAAGCCGCCCAGCGGGCGCTGACCACGCTAAGCAACCAGGGCGTGCGCGCCGCCAAGGTGGTGGTGGAGCGCGCCGAGACCCAGGGTTTCACGCTGCGCCTGCCCGCCCTGGACAGCGCCACGCGCGCGCAGCTCGATGCCCTGCGCCCCGCCTTGGCGGGCAAGCCCTTGCGCGACTGCGACTGAGCCAGGCCGTTGCTGCCCAAACCGTCATGGCCCCGCCGTCCGCGCTGTGACCCTGCCCCAGGACAACTCTCACATCCACATCGTGCGCTGATGTCCATCGACCGCGTGGGTTGACTTGCCTTCGCGGCGCGGCTCACAGTCTCGCGCAGGCCGCGCGGCGCACGCCAGGCCGTACGCCTGGCCTCAACTGTCCACCCCCATGTCCGGCGCCTGTTCTGCGCCGATCCCTTGCCGCAACTCGCACACTGAACCGCGCCGCCCGGCGGGTTCTGACCGGGCGCGCGTCTTCGAGCGTGACCTCGGCA
>CAVPUD010000137.1:0-3884 GCA_963708545.1 uncultured beta proteobacterium
CCCTCGCAGGGGCATCTGATTTGATCTCGGTAAAACTTCCTGCGACGCCGCCCAACGGCCATTTTTATCCCAGATTGTCCATTAGGACGCGGGATGATGGCGCGGCGGCTGGCGAGGCAGTTTGGTCGCGGCTGAGAAGCCCATGGCCGGTGCCATGGGCGCCGAAGCAGCGGCCAAAATGACCGGCAGACGTCCGCCAGCGCCCGCGTAGGTGCGCAGCACCGCCTAATGGACAATCTGGGTTTACCCCATGCGCGCAATGCGTATCGCCAGCACCTCGCCGCTCACGCAGCGCTCGCCGTTGCTCAGGAGGTCGGTGTGCACCAGGTATTTGCGCCCTTCGACCTTGGCGATGCGCGCGCGCAGTTCCACCTCGCGCATGGGCACGGGCTTGTGGTACTTGATCGTCATCGTGCCCGTGACCATGAAAAGATCGGGGTCGAACACCTCTTCATGCCCAGCCTGGCGGTTGACATAGGCGACGGCGGCGTTGACCGAATGGCAGTCGATCAGGCTCGCCGAGATGCCGCCATAGAGGAAGTTGGGCGGGCCGGTCATGTAGTCCTTGGGCGTCCAGCGGCAGACGACTTCGTCGCCCTCCCAGGCGCTGTGGATCTGCAATCCGTAGGGGTTGTCGGGCCCGCAGCCGAAGCAGTGGTTGGGGCGGAGTTTTTCCTGGATGTAAGCGCCAGTCATAGAGTCCTTTTGCAAAAAATGGGCGGCGATCACCCCGGCGTGCCTATGCGCATGGTCTTGGCCAGGATGCCGAGCATGACTTCGTCGGCGCCGCCGCCGATCGAGGCGATGCGCCCGTCGCGGTACATGCGCGAAACCTTGTTTTCCCAGGTAAAACCCATGCCGCCCCAGAACTGCAGGCAGGTGTCGGGCACGATGCGGTTCAGGCGCCCGGCCTTGAGCTTGGCCATGGTGGCCCACTCGGTCACGTCCTCACCCGCGATGTAGTGCTCGCAGGCTTGGTAAGTGAGCGCACGCAGTGCCTCGATCTCGGTCTTGAGCTCGGCGAGCTTGAACTGCACCCATTGCTTGTCGGCCAGCACGCCGCCGAACATCTTGCGCTCCTGCGCCCATTCGATGGTCCACTGGATGCAGTTGGTGAGCGACTGCAGGCAGCTCGCTGCGGCCCACAGGCGCTCTTCCTGGAATTGCTGCATCTGGTAGATGAAGCCCTTGCCCTCCTCGCCGATGCGGTAGCGCTGCGGCACGCGCACCTCGTCGAAGTAAATCAGGCCCGTGTCGCTCGCGTTCATGCCGATTTTCTTGATCTTGCGCGCGACCTCTATGCCCGGGCGCAGCTTGCCGTTTTCGCGCATGGGCACCATGACCAGCGTTTTGTTTTTGTGGATGGGGCCGTCGCCGGTGTTGACCAGCATGCACATCCAGTCGGCCTGCAGGCTGTTGGTGATCCACATCTTCTGGCCGCTGATGAGGTAGTCGTCGCCGTCCTTGCGCGCGCGGCTCTTGATGCCCGCGACGTCGCTGCCCGCGCCCGGCTCGGACACACCGATGCAGCCCACCATGTCGCCCGCGATCGCGGGTGCGAGGAACTGCCGGCGCAGCTCGTCGCTGCCAAAGCGCGCGAGCGCCGGCGTGCACATATCCGTCTGCACGCCTATGGCCATGGGAATGGCGCCGCACTCGATGTGCCCGAGCGCCTCGGCCATGGCCACGCTGTAGCTGTAATCAAGCCCCGCGCCGCCGTATTCCTGCGGCTTGGTGAGCCCGAGCAGGCCCAGGTTGCCGAGCTTTTTGAAGACCTCGTGCGCGGGAAAGATTTCGGCCTCTTCCCATTCATCGACGTGGGGATTGATCTCGTCGTCGATGAAGCGCCTGAGGGTCTGCTGGATTTCGCGATGCTCGTGGGTGTAGCGCATGGTGGGTCTCCTGAAGATCAATAAAAAACAAAATGGCCGCAAAAGTTCTATTTCCAGAGCTTGCAGCGGCTTTCTTCCTTGGTGGTGAAAACTTCCTCACCGGGCAAGGTCTTGAGCACCTTGAAGTAATCGAACTTGCCTTTGGATTCGGCGGGCGACTTGACCTGCAGCAGGTACATGTCGTGCGCATAGCGGCCATCGGGGCGCACGCGGCCCTTGCCATACATGTCGTTGAGCTCGGTGCTCTTGAATTCGGCCATGACCTTGTCGGCGTCGGTGGTGCCGAGTTTTTGCACGATGCGCAGGTAGTTCTTGACGGCCGAATAGTCCGAAGCCTGGATCGAGGTGGGCATCTTGCCGGTCTTGGCGTAGAAATCTTCGGCGAACTTCTTGCTCTCGGGCTTGAGGTCCCAGTGCCAGTTGTCAGCATAGATCAGGCCCTGCGTCTGCTTGAGGCCCAGTGTCTGGATGTCGCTGCTGAAAATCAGCAGCGCCGTGATCTGCATGCTCTTGTCTATGCCGAACTCGCGCGCGGCCTTGATGGCGTTGATGGTGTCGCCGCCTGCATTGGCCAGCGCCAGCACCTTGGCTTTGGAGTTTTGCGCCTGCAGCAAAAAGGAGGAAAAGTCCGAGGCGTTGAGCGGGTGGCGCACGCTGCCCAGCACTCTGCCGCCATGCGCCTTGACCACCTTGGAGGTATCGGCCTCCAGCGCATGGCCAAAGGCGTAGTCGGCCGTCAGAAAAAACCAGTCCTTACCGCCGGCTTCGGTGATCGCCTTGCCCGAGGCCTTGGCGTGCGCCACGGTGTCGTAGGTGTAGTGGATGAAGTAGGGGCTGCACAGTTCATTGGTGAACGCCGAGGTGCCCGCCCCGGTGATCATGTAAACGCGCTTTTTCTCGTCGGCGATCTTGCCCATGGCCAGCGCGGCGCTCGAATTGGTGCCGCCCACGAGCATTTGCATGTTCTGCGTGTCGAACCATTCGCGCGCCCGGGATGCGGCGATGTCGGCCTTGTTCTGGTGGTCGGCGCTCAGCAGCTGGATGGGCTTGCCCAGCACCTTGCCGCCGACTTCGTCGATGGCCATCTGGATCGCCGCGAGCCCGCCTTTGCCGTCGCCGTCGGAATACACGCTCGACATGTCGGTGACGAAGCCGATGGTGACTTTGTCACTGTTCTGCGCCTGCGCCGCGCCTGCGGCCAGGGTGGCGAGCAGTGCGGCGCCCAGCAGCGCCAAGTGGTGGGTGGTTTTGGCCATGGTTTGTCTCCTGCAAATGGGGATGGATGCTACGTTTTTGATTGTGAATTGATACCTATGAAATCGCCATTCAGCGCTTGATGTAAAAGCGCAAGCAGCTCTCTTTTCGATGGCAAATTTCTCATATTCCGATGCGCGCGGCGCTCACGCCTTGTCGTCGTGCTTGCGGCGCCAGGCCGGGGCGCGTTTCTCGTAGAAGCTCGTGAGGCCCTCGCGGGCTTCGTCGGTTTCCCAGAAGTCGGCGAGGCGATCGACGGTGTAGATCAGGTTGTCGGCCATGTCGTGCGCGAGCACGTACTGCACCAGTTTTTTCGTCATCTGCACCGCGCCCGGGGCGCAGGCGAGCGCGAGGTCGATCTCAGCGTTCACGGCCTTGTCGAGCTCGGCGGCGGGGACGACTTCGTGCACCAGGCCATAGCGCTGCGCCTCGGCGGCGCTCATGATCTTGCCGTTCAAGAACACGCGGCGCGCGTAGCTCGGGCCGAGCTTGGCCGCGACGTAGGGCGAGATCGTCGCGGGCACCAGGCCCAGGCGCACTTCGCTGAGCGAAATCTTGGCACTGTCAACGGCCACGACCACGTCGCAGATCGAGATCAGGCCGACGCCGCCGCCGTAGGCCGAGCCGTTGATGCGGCCGATGATGGGGCGCCCGAAGGTGTCGAGCCGCGCGAGCACCTTGGCCAGCGGCATGCCGCTGCGGATGCGGCTCGCGCGGTTTTGGTCGCGCTGGCTTTGC
>CAVPUD010000138.1:0-7179 GCA_963708545.1 uncultured beta proteobacterium
AGGGCTGCTCCGTGCGCGCTTGCACGCTCATGCGCAAGCGCAGCTCGGGCGCGAAGCCGGTCGCCAGAATCTGCCCCGCGCAGTAGGTCATGGCGTCGAGCAGCGTGCGCTGCCACAGCGTGGGGCCGGTCTGCGGGCTTTGCGTCTGCGCACCCTCGGCGGCGGCGGGCGGCGGTGCAAGCAGCGCCTGCAAGCGCGCGAGCAAGTCCGCGTCTAGGAGCCTGTCGGACTTTGGAATCGTCGGCTGCGAATGCGCCGCAGCGGCCCATTTTTTACCGTCTTCTTGCCCCATAGCACCACTATGGGGCTGCGAATCCGGCAAAAACTGGCCTCGCCGGGGCGCATTCTCGCTTTCGACGCCCAAAGTCCGACAGGCTCCTAGCGCCTGCAACCACTGCGCATCGAAGGCGCTCGGCAACGCGAGCGCGAACAGCTCGGCTGCGTCTATGGTCTCGGGGCTGTGCGGCAGCAGGCGCTCGCGCAGACGCGCGCCGAGCTCGCTGAGCAGCGCCGTGCGCGGCGCGAAGCCGAAGTCGGCCAGCAGCGTGGTCACGTCCACGGTCTCGAGCAGCAAGGCCCAGCAGGCTTGCAGGCGCGCGCGCAGCGGCGGGCGGGCTTGCACGGCCTCGATGAACAGCCCCAACCGGTCGAGCGCCGCGGGCACCGAGTCTTGCGCCCCACGCACCCACGCGAGCAGCCCCATCAGCCAGAGGTGACGCGCCACCAGCCCGGTCTGCGGCTGCAGCAAAGTGTCGGGCTGCGGCGCCGCCGGGGGCTCCAGCGCCGCGAGCAGCTCGGCCAGGTCGGGGGCGGGGCGGCGCCGCGTCAATGTAAAACCCTTCCTTTGGAACCCGCGCGCGGCGCGTCGGGGTCGCTCGCTTCGAGCACGAACAGGGGAATCTCGCAGTCGAACGGCGTGCCGTCCTCACCCACGCAGAAGTAGTGGCCGTGCATGGTGCCGCTCGCGGTGCGCAGGCTGCAGCCGCTCGTGTATTGGAAGGATTCGCCCGGCTGCAGCAGCGGCTGGTGGCCGACCACGCCCAGGCCCTTGACCTCTTCGGTGTGGCCGTGCGCGTCGCAGATGACCCAGCGCCGCGCGATCAGCTGCGCGGGCGCGGTGCCGGTGTTCGTGATGGTGATGGTGTAAGCGAAGCGGAACATGCCCGCGCCGGGCGAGGATTCTTCGGGCAGGTATTCAGGCTCGGCCACGACGGCGAAGCGGTACGCTGGATGGGGGTGTTGGGGCTCTGGCTTGGACATGCGGCGATGGTAACGGCGCAGGCCAGGAGCCTGCACGAGCGAGGTGCATTGCCCACGCGCCGCGCACCCCCGCGCTACTGCCCGCGCGCTGCGAGGATCCATTCGGCGGCCTTCTCGGCCAGCATGAGCGTGGGGGCGTTGGTGTTGCCGCTCGTGATGCTGGGCATGGCGCCCGCATCGACCACGCGCAGCCCCGCCACGCCGCGCACGCGCAGTTCGGTGTCGAGCACGGCCATGGGGTCGTCGCTGCGCCCCATTTTGGTCGTGCCCACGGGGTGGAAGATGGTGGTGGCGATGTCGCCCGCGAGGCGCGCGAGCTCTTCGTCGCTTTGGTACTGCCGGCCGGGTTTCCACTCCTGCGGCTGGTACTTTTGCAGCGCGGGCTGGGCGACGATGCGGCGCGTCACGCGCAGGCTGTCGGCGGCCACCTGGCGGTCTTCGGGCGTGCTCAGGTAGCGCGGCGCGATCGCGGGCGCGTCGGTGAACTGCGCGCTGCGTATCTGCACCGTGCCGCGGCTCGTGGGGTTGAGGTTGCACACGCTCGCCGTGAAGGCCGGGAAGCGGTGCAGCGGCTCGCCGAAGGCGTCGAGCGAGAGCGGCTGCACGTGGTATTCGAGGTTGGGGTGCGGCAGTTCGGGGCGGCTGCGCGTGAAGGCGCCGAGCTGCGAGGGCGCCATGCTCATGGGGCCGCTGCGCCACAGCGCGTATTCGAGGCCGATGCGCGCCTTGCCCCAAAGCGAATGGGCCAGCGTGTTGAGCGTGCGCGCACCCTGCACCTGGAAGACGGCGCGGATCTGCAAATGATCCTGCAGATTCGCGCCCACGCCGGGCAGGTCGTGCAGCACCGCGATGCCGTGGCGCTGCAGCAGCGCGCCTGGCCCTATGCCCGAGAGCTGCAAAAGCTGTGGCGAGTTGATCGCGCCCGCGCTCAGGATGAGCTCGCGCGCGGCGTGCGCGGTGACCATCTCCTGGCCCGTCCAGACCTGCACGCCGCTGCAGCGCAGGCTGCCGTCCGCCTGGCGCTGCACGAGCAGGCGGCTCGCCTGCGCGCCCGTCCACATCTCGAAATTCGGCCGGCCGTAGCACGCGGGGCGCAAAAAGGCCTTGGCGGTGTTCCAGCGCCAGCCGCCTTTTTGGTTGACCTCGAAGTAGCCCACACCCTCGTTGTCGCCGCGGTTGAAGTCGTCGGTCGCGGGGATGCCGGCCTGCTGCGCGGCCTGCGCGAAGGCGTCGAGGATGTCCCAGCGCAGGCGCTGCTTTTCGACGCGCCACTCGCCCGTGCTGCCCAGGCGCCGGTGGCCGTGCAGGTGCGCGAAGTCTTCGCTGGCGGTCTCGGGGCGATCGAGCCGCCAGTGGTCTTCGTGGCGGCGAAAGTAGGGCAGCACCTCGTCCCAGCGCCAGCGTGCGTCGCCGGTGAGCGCGGCCCACTGGTCGTAGTCGCGCGCCTGGCCGCGCATGTAGATCATGCCGTTGATGCTGCTGCAGCCGCCCAGCACCTTGCCGCGCGGGTAGCGCAGCTGGCGGCCGTTGAGACCGGGCTCGGGCTCGGTCTGGTAGAGCCAGTCGGTGCGCGGGTTGCCTATGCAATAGAGGTAGCCCACGGGAATGTGGATCCAGGGGTAGTCGTCCTTGCGGCCGGCTTCGATCAGCAGCACGCGGCTGCGGCCGTCGGCGCTTAGGCGCTTGCACAGCAGCGCCCCGGCGGTGCCGCCGCCGATGACGATGTAGTCGAAAGTGGTGTCGCTCATGGCAAAAAAGAAGAAAAGTTCTTCCAAGATGGTAGCGCTGCGGCGACCATGCTTGTCTCGTTGCCACGAAAGCTATCGAAAAACTAGGAGCCTGTCGGGCTTTGGGCGTCGAAAGCGAGAATGTGCCCCAGCGAGACCAATTTTTGCCGGATTCGCAGCCCCATAGTGGTGCTATGGGGCAAGAAGACGGTAAAAAATGGGCCGCTGCGGCGCATTCGCAGCCGACGATTCCAAAGTCCGACAGGCTCCTAGCTGCCAAGGCGAAGCTGTACCTTCGCTGAAGGCTAATTTTGCCCAAAGTCCGATAGGCTCCTAGACCCGCCACCCCGCTCAGGCACAGAAGTTCGTTACCATCCTTTTCCGATGAGTGACGCCGCCCCCCGCATTCTCCTGGTCGATACACCGCAAGGCCCCAGCGCGCAGCTGCTGGGGCGCTGGGGCGCGGCCGAGTTCGGGCAGCGGGCGCAGTGGCGCGCCCTGCAGGCGCAGTTGCGCGCCTGCCCCGCGCAAGGGGCGCAGGCGCCGGGCTGGGACTTGCGCGGCCTGCAATGGCTCGATCACGTCGGCGCGCAGCTGCTGTGGAACCACTGGGGCCGCGCCTGGCCGCAGCGCCTGCAGCTCACCGACGCGCAGCGCGCCATGCTCGAGCGCGTCGCGCGCTTCACGACCGAGGCGCCGCCGCCGGCGCGCGTGAGCATGGCCGCGCAGGTGGATCGGCTGGGCGTGCAGGTGCTGCGCGGGCTGGGCCACGCACTGCACCTGCTGGGGCTCCTGGGGCAGCTCGCGCTCGACGCGCTGCGCCTCGTGCGCGCGCCGCGCCGCGCGCCCTGGCGCGACATCTCGGGGCATATGTACCGCATGGGCGCCACGGCCTTGCCGATCACGGCGCTCGTGGGGTTTTTGATCGGCGTGGTGCTGACCTATCTGCTGTCGCTGCAGCTGCGCCAGTTCGGCGCCGAGTCGTTCATCGTCAACATCCTGGGCATTTCGCTGATCCGCGAGCTCGGCCCCATGCTCGGCGCGATTTTGATCGCGGGGCGCTCGGGCTCGGCGATCACGGCGCAAATCGGCGTCATGCGCGTGACCGAAGAGCTCGACGCCATGCGCGTGATGGGCATCCCGCACGGCTTTCGTCTGGTGCTGCCGCGCGCGCTCGCGCTCGCGCTGGCCATGCCGCTCATCGGCGTGTGGACGACGCTCGCGGCGCTGACCGGCGGCATGCTCGCGGCCGACGTGTCGATGGGCATCTCGCCCTCGTACTTCGTGCAGGCCATGCCCGCCGCGGTGAAGTTCTCGAACCTGACGCTGGCGCTCGCCAAGTCGGTGGTGTTTGGCCTTTTGATCGCGCTCATAGGCTGCCACTGGGGCCTGCGCGTGAAGCCAAACACGCAGAGCCTGGGCGAAGGCACGACGGCCTCGGTCGTGACCTCGGTCACCATGGTGATCCTCGTGGATGCGCTTTTCGCCGTGGCGTTCAGGAACATAGGGATCTGAGCCGTGCCCGCGCCACTGCCTGCCCCCATTGCCGCGTCCCCCGTGCCCGGCGCGGACGCCACATCCGGCCCCGCACCCGCCGCCGCACCCGTGGTCGAGGTGCGCGGCCTGTGGACGGTGTTCGGCGCGGGCGCCAAGGCCTTTGCCGTGCACCAAGACCTGGACCTCACGGTGCAGCGCGGCGAGATCCTCGCGCTCGTGGGCGGCTCGGGCACGGGCAAGACGGTGCTGCTGCGCCAGATGCTGGGCCTGGCCCAGCCCACGCGCGGCAGCGTCACGGTGCTGGGCCGCCCCGCCGCCGAGATGGGGCGCGAGGGCGCGGCGAGCCGCGTGGGCATGCTGTTCCAGCACGGCGCGCTGTTTTCGGCCTTCGACGTGCTCGGCAACGTGGGCTTTGCGCTGCAGGAGCTCGGCACACTGCCCGCGGCGCTGGTGCGCGACGCGGCCCTGGTCAAGCTGCAGATGGTGGGCCTGCAGCCAGCGCACGCCACGCGCATGCCGGCCGACCTCTCGGGCGGCATGGTCAAGCGCGTAGCGCTGGCGCGGGCCCTCATCATGGACCCGCCGCTCTTGCTGCTCGACGAGCCCACCTCGGGGCTGGACCCGAGCAGTTCGGACGAATTCTGCGCGCTGCTGCGCGCGCTGCACCAATCGCTCGGGCTCACGGTGGTCATGGTCACGCACGACCTCGACACGCTGTTCGCGCTGAGCACGCGCGTGGCCGTGCTGGCCGACAAAAAGGTCATCGTCACCGGTGCGCCGCGCGAGGTGGTGCACTTTGCGCACCCCTTCGTGCGCGAATTTTTCGGCGGCGAACGCGGGCGCCGCGCCTTGCTCACGCCGCCAGCCACCGCGCCCACCCCCGCCACCCCCACTTCCCCCCAGGAGGCCTGATGGAAAACAAATCGCATGCCATCGCCGCCGGCGTCTTCATGCTCGTGATGCTGGCCATGCTCGCGGGCCTGGTGCTCTGGCTCACGCGCGACAACGCGAACTACAAGGAATACGAGCTCTCCACCCCCGACGGCGTGAGCGGCCTGCAGCCGCAGGCGGCGGTGCGCTACAAGGGCGTGGCCGTGGGCAGGGTCACGCGCATAGAGTTCGACCCCAAGGCCAAGGGCAACGTGCTGATCCGCCTCGCCGTGAACGAACAGACGCCCATCAGCGCCAACACCTTCGCCATGCTCAACTACCAGGGCGTGACCGGCCTCGCGCATGTGCTGCTCGACGACGCCGACAAGCCGCTGCCGCCGCTGCCGCCGGGCCCGAGCGGCCTGCCGCGCCTGCCGCTGCGCGGCTCGCCCGTGAGCCAAATCGCCGAGCAGGCGCCCCTCATCCTGCGCCAGATCGAAGAAAACACGCGCCGCCTGAACCAACTGCTGGGCGACGAAAACCAGCTGCTGATCCGCAACGCCATCGACCAGATCGGCCAGACCGCGGGCGCGCTGCGCACCCTGACGACGCATGTGGACGGCGTCCTGATGCAGCGCATAGACCCGGCGCTCGCGGGCCTGCCCGCCACCTTGGCCGCCGTGCAGCAGGCCGGCAGCGGCGTGGCAGCGCTCGTGCAGGAAGCCCGCCAGACCACGGAGCGCCTGAACGCCGCGGGCGGCGCCATAGACCAGCTCACGCTGGGCACGCAGGCCTTCGCACGCGCGGCCGAGCAATTCGGCGGCAGCACCCTGCCGCGCATCAACCGTGCCACCGAGGAAAGCGCACGCACCGCGCGCCAGCTCGGGCGCGTCGCGGGCAACATCTCCGACAACCCGCAGGTGCTGCTCTTCGGCCCCGGCCGCGCCCCGCCCGGGCCGGGCGAGCCCGATTTCGCCGCCCCTGCCGCAGCCATTGGAGTCCAGCCATGAAGATTTCTTCTGAAACCATAGCTAGTAGTTCCCGCCATACCTGCGCAAAAGCCTTTTTTCATGCAATTTTTCTGGTCGCGGCCCTGAGCGCCTGCACGGGCCTGCCAGCGCCGGCGCAGCGCCCCTTGATGTATGACTTCGGCCCCCCTGCGGCACCTGCCGCAGCACCGTCCTTGGCGCCTGCCGCAGCGCCACCCTCGGCCCCGGCCCAAGCCGCAAGTACCACCACCACCGCCACGACGCTGCCAGCGCTGGCGCTCGCCGAGGTGCAGGCCGGCGGCCTGACCGACGGCAGCAGCGCCGTGCTGTACCGCCTTGCCTACGCCAACGCGCAGCAACTGCGCCCCTACACACTCGCGCGCTGGAGCCAGCCGCCCGCGCAGCTCGTGCAGCAGCGCCTGCGCGCCGAACTCGGCCGCCACCGCGCGCTGCTCGACGCCAACGACGCCGCCGCACTGAGCGCGCCGCGCCCCGCCGTGCTGCGCGTGGAACTCGAAGAATTCAGCCAGGTCTTCCAAAGCCCCAGCGACAGCGTGGGCCTTCTGCGCCTGCGCGCCACCCTGGTCGAGCCGCGCTCCACAGGCGTCGCCCTGCTGGACCAACGCGTCTTCAGCATAGCGCGCCCCGCCGCGAGCCCCGACGCCGCCGGCGGCACCCGCGCCCTCGCCGAAGCCGCGCAGCAAGCCGCGCAGGAAATCGACGCCTGGCTGCGCCAGTGGGGGCGGTGACCGGGAACCTGGAAATTGGGGTCAGCACAGAAATTGGGGTCAGATTCCAATTCCCGGCGCGGGGATCGCGCCTGCGATGCCCTTAGC
>CAVPUD010000139.1:0-11439 GCA_963708545.1 uncultured beta proteobacterium
TGTTAACTGACTGGCATTGCCCTGACAAGGGGCTTTTTTACGTCTAAAAGCTATCGAACTTTCACGGTCCGGGGAGCGGAGTGGAGATGCGTCTCCTGGATATGAAATTTTTATTCGACCTTGGCTTTGGCGCGCAATTCCTCCTGGAATTTGGCCAGCTTTTGTTGTTGTAGCTGCTGTGCGATTTGGGGCTTGATGTCTTCGAGCTTGGGTAATTGGGCTTCGCGCACATCGTCGAGGCGGATCACATGCCAGCCAAACTGCGTCTTCACGGGAGTTTCGGTCATCTTGCCCTTGTTCAGCTTGACCAATGCTTCGGTAAATTCGCCCACATAGCTCGACGGATTCGCCCAGTCCAGGCTGCCACCGCGAGCGGCCGAGCCGGGGTCTTTGGACTGCTTTTTCGCGATGTCCTCGAACTTTGCCCCTTTTTTGATCGCTGCGATGATGGCCTTGGCGTCCGCTTCCTTTTCCACGAGGATGTGGCTGGCTTTGTATTCCTTGCCGGAGTTCGCGGCTACGAATTTGTCGTATTCGGCCTTGACTTCAGCATCGGTCACCGGGTTTTTTTTCTGATAATCGGCAAACAATTCACGAATCAGGATGGATTGGCGCGCCAAGTCCATCTGCGTCTTGAAGTCCTGCGAGGCGTCGAGGCCACGTTTTTGCGCTTCCTGCATGAAGATTTCGCGCGCGATGACTTCCTCTTTGATCTGGTTTTCGAGCTCGGGCGTGATAGGGCGGCCGGCGCGCTCGATTTGTTGCTTGAATACCTCCACGCGTTCCTTGGGCACGGGTTTGCCATTGACGATGGCGATGTTTTGCGCAGAAACGGGTAGGGCCGCGGCGCCCAGCATGACAGCGGCCACGAGGCCGGACAGGATATTTTTCTTCATGGGAGGTCCAAAAATGATAGGCAGCGTTGGCAATAGCCAGCAAAAAATGCCAAAAGCATCCAAGAGTGCGAAAGATCAAAGAATCTCTATGGCCAGGGCGTGCAGACCCTGCGCCATGAAATCCTGCAGCGCATCATACACAAGCCGGTGCTGCGCCACGCGGTTTTTCCCGGCGAAGACCGGCGCTGCAATGCGCACGCGAAAGTGCGTCTCCATGCCGCTGGCATTTGCGCCGGCATGGCCCGCGTGCGCGGCGCTTTCGTCGATCACTTCGAGATGGGTCGGCTCAAGTCTGCTGCGTAGGCGCTCGGCTAGGGCTTGTGCCGTGGGGACTATGGTCTGCATCGTGGGCTTATGGCTTGGGGCTATCGGTGCCCGTGGGTTCTTTGATGAAACGGCTCAGATAGAAAGCCTGCCCGAGTGCAAACAGGAACATCAGCCCCAGCCCGCCAAAGAGCTTGAAGTTGACCCAGATGCTGGTGTCGAAGTGGTAGGCGACCCAGAGGTTCAGTGCCCCCATGCAGCCGAAAAATGCAGCCCAGGCCCAGTTCATGGTACGCCAGACCGGGGCGGGCAATTCGAGTTGGCTGCCTAGCAGCCACTGCAGCAGATTCTTGCGAAAAAGAATCTGGCCGAGCAGCAGCGCACCACCCATGAACCAGTAGAGCGCGGTGGGCTTCCACTTGATGAAGGCTTCGTTGTGGGCGAGCAGCGTGGCGCCGCCGAACAGCGCGATGATGCCCAGATTGACCCATTGCATGGGCTCGATCTTACCGTGGCGCCAGCGCAGATAGGCGATTTGCAGTACGGTCGCGGCGATGGCAATGGCCGTGGCCGTGAAAATGCCCCAGAGCTTGAATGCGCCGAAAAACAGGAAGATGGGAAAGAAGTCGATCAAAAGTTTCATGGTGCCTGCGGTGCGGGACCGCGCCAGTTTTGCTCAGGTGTTTTCGGATGGCTTGCAAGAGGCATCGTCGGCGTCGAAATCGAGCGCAGCCGAATTCATGCAGTAGCGCAATCCGGTCGGCGCAGGGCCGTCTTCGAACAAATGCCCCAAATGGGCGCCGCATTGTGCACACAAGGTCTCGGTGCGCACCATGCCGTGGCTGCGGTCGGTGCGCTCCACGATGGCTCCGGGCACGGCTTGCCAGAAGCTCGGCCAGCCGCAGCCGGCATCGAACTTGGTGGCCGAGTCGAACAATTTGGCGCCGCAGCAGATGCAGTGGTAGCTGCCATCGGCCCAATGCGCCTCGTACTTGCCTGTGAAGGGGCGCTCGGTCGCGGCGTGGCGTGTGACTTGCAAGGCGACGGGTTCGGCACCTTTTTGTGCGAGTAGCGCGCGCCACTCGGCTTCGGTTTTTTGGATCGGGAAGCTCATGAGGAACAGCTGATGGTAATGGAGGCGGCCCACTCGGGCGGAAAGTCGGCCCAGGATTCGTGGCCCGGATGCTCGTCGAAGGGGTTTTCGAGCAGCGTCTGCAGGGTTTGCAAGGGGGCGAAGTCGCCTTGCTGGGCCGCGCGGATGACTTGCTCCGCCAGGTGATTGCGCAGCACGAACTTGGGGTTGGTTTTGAGCATCAAATCGGCCGCTTGTGCTTGATCCACCTGCACGAGCAGCTCTTGGTATGAGAGCAGCCAACGCTCCCAGCCGCTGCGCTCGGCAAACAAGGCGCCTACGGGTGCGAAGTCGCCGCTCGCTACCGCGTGCGACAGGCGCCGCCAGAAGATGGGGTAATCGACGCGCTGGGCCGGGAGCAGCTGCAGCAGCTGGCCGACGAGCGCAGCCAGAGCGGGGCCGTCCTGCAGCCTGCCTCCTTCGACGCCAAGCCCCAGCTTGTCCGCCATGCGGCGCCGGAATTCGCGCGTGAACATGGGCTGAAAGCTCTGCAGCGCCGCGACGGCCTGGCCTTCGTCTGCGAGCAGAGGCAGCAGGGCCTGGGCGAGACAGCCCAGATTCCAGTAGGCGATGGCCGGCTGGCGGTGGAACGCATAGCGGCCTGCGCTGTCGCTGTGGTTGCAGACGTGGCCGGGGTCGAAGCGGTCGAGGAACTGGAACGGGCCATAGTCCAGCGTCAGGCCCAAGATGCTCATGTTGTCGGTGTTCATCACGCCGTGGCAAAAGCCCACCGCCTGCCACTGCGCAAGCAGCGCCGCGGTGCGCTCGCTCACGGCACGCAGCAGCGCCGCGTAGGTTTCCGCGGGCGTGTCTGTGGATGCTTGTGTGGGCGCGCGGCACTGCGGGTAATGGCGTGCGATCACGTGGTCAGTGAGGGCGCGCAAGGATTCATGACGGTCTTGCCGCAGTCCTTGGGCATAGAAATGCTCGAAGTGCCCGAAGCGCACGAAGCTCGGCGCCACGCGCGTGAGCACGGCGGCGGTTTCCAGCGCTTCACGACGCACTGGTGCGGGCGAGCCGGTCAGGCACAGCGCACGCGTGGTCGGAATGCCCAGGCCGTGCATGGCCTCGCTGCACAAGAATTCTCGAATGCTCGAGCGCAGCACGGCGCGGCCATCGCCCATGCGCGAGTACGGCGTGCGCCCCGCGCCCTTGAGCTGCACTTCGAGCCCTTGCGGGCTTTCGCCGAGTAGCAGGGCGCGCCCATCACCGAGCTGGCCGGCCCAGACGCCGAACTGGTGCCCGCTGTACACCGTGGCGAGCGTGGGCGTGCTGGCCAGCGTTTGGTTGCCACTCAAGACCTGCAGCGCGGTGTCGTCGCGCCAGGTGTCGGCGCCCAGACCCAGCAGCTGCGCGACTTGGGTGCTCGATGCGACCCAGTAGGGCGCGGGCAGCGGCGTGGGCGCTTGTTCGGCATAAAAACTCGGGCCGAGCGTGGCGAAACCAGGCGCGCGCAGCGCTAAAGGGTCGGTTGGCACGCCAACTTGGTTGCGGGCCTGAGGACTGACGGGGACGGCATACATGGCGCGGATTGTGGCGCAGCTGTCATGCCCCTGCACGTGTTGGGGCGGCAGCGACAAGGGCTGAAGTCCTGGCGAGACGTGGTGTCAGCCTCTCAGAACAATTCGACGTCGTCGTGCGCAACCTTGGGTTGCAGCAGACCTTGCGCGATGAGATCGTCGTAGTAGCAGACCTGGTTGCGCCCATGCTCCTTGGCGTAATAGAGCGCCTGGTCGGCCAGGCCCAGTACCTCGACGGGTGCGCCTTTGTCGGCATTGACAAAGCCTATGCTTACGGTGATGTGGCCCACCTGGGGGAAGCTGTGATCCTGCATTGCGGCGCGAAAGCGCTCAAGCACCTTGCGCGCCGTGGGGAGTGTGGCTGAGCGCAGCAGCACGACGAATTCCTCGCCGCCGAAGCGAAAAATTCGGTCTTCGCTGCGGAACGACTTGCGCAGCAGGTTGGCAACAAGGATCAGCACCTCGTCACCGAACAGGTGGCCGAAGCGGTCGTTGATCTGCTTGAAGTGGTCGATATCGACGAGCGCGAGCCATTGCTGCAAGGGTTCGGTTTCGTCCTCGTCTGGCAATGCGGAACACAGGGGCGTCAGGCCGGAGTCGCCCGACAACTCCGGCGCAATGAGCTGGGAAAACTGCTCGTCGAAGGTCTTGCGGTTGAGCAGGCCCGTGAGGGCGTCGCGCTCGCTGTATTCGAGCAGGCTTTGGTAGTTTTTGTAAACCTGAAAAATGCCCTTGATGACGTCGAGGCTGTGCGCGGAAAAAGGGCGTGAGCGCGTGATCTCGAGGCAGGTTGCGACCTTGTCTTGCATCCACACCGGCAGCCAGAGCGTGTGCGAGCCGCGGCGCAGCGAGGCCGTGGCGCTGTCGCGGTGGTTCGCAATGCAGTCGTTGAGCGCAGGGTAGTGCGCCAGCGGCTCGCGCCGTGGGTCGGTGCTGGCGTGGCTGCGGGTCGAGACGAATTTGCCGTTTGCCAGCCAGGTGCGCGAGCGCAGGCTGGGCACGCCGGCGTCGTTGAAAATTTCCAGCGCGCGCACGTCGCTGACGCTGCTGAGCTTTTGCAAGGTGGAGAGCACAGAGACTTCCAGCCGCACGTGGTCGCGGTGCGCAGTCATCTCGGCGAGGTTTTGCAAAATCGGCTTCATGGCAGGTAGCGTTCTTCAAGGGCGACGCACGAAGACCAGGTCCCACACACCGTGCCCCAGCCGCAGGCCGCGGTTTTCGAATTTGGTCAGGGGACGGTAGGCAGGTTTGGCTGCATAGCTTTGGGCCGTGTTTTGCAGCAGAGGCTCGGCGCTGAGCACTTGAAGCATCTGTTCGGCGTAGGGCTGCCAGTCGGTGGCGCAGTGCAGGTAGCCGCCGGGCGCGAGGCGCTGCGCGAGCCTGGCGACGAGGGGCGGCTGGATCAGGCGGCGCTTGTGGTGGCGCTTTTTGTGCCAAGGGTCGGGGAAAAAGATGTGCGCGCCGGCGAGCGAAGCGGGCGCGAGCATGTGCTCCAGCACTTCGACGGCATCGTGCTGCACGATGCGGATGTTGCGCAAACCTTGCTCGCCTATGCGCTTGAGCAATGCGCCCACGCCAGGCTCGTGCACCTCGCAGCACAAAAAATCGTCCTCGGGGCGCAGGCGTGCGATGTGCGCCGTGGCCTCGCCCATGCCAAAGCCGATTTCGAGCACCAGCGGCGCCTTGCGGCCGAACACGGCTTGGGCATCCAGCAGCGCAGGCGCGTAGGGCACCATGAAGCGCTGACCCCACTCGGCCAAGGCCTTGGCCTGGCCCGTCGTGGTGCGGCCCGCGCGGCGCACGAAACTTTTGATGGCCTTGGGATGTGGCACGTCTGGCGGGGTGCCGCCGGCGAGGGGGGCTTCGCTGTCAGGAAAAGTATCCGAGCGAAGGTGAAAGAAAGGGCTGGGCGTGCTCACGGGTGGCGATTGTAGTTTTATGTAACCACGCTTGCACCCACCAAGCCAAAGCCTCGGGGATGGAGCGTGAAGGAGATGTGGTGGACGTGGGCGCGGCCGGCAAGCCTAGCACATGCGCGGCCGCGCTGAGTGCGCGCAAGGACTCGCGCAGGTCGAGCGGCGCGGCGCCATTTTGCTTGGAGAGTTTTTCGCCGTTCGCCGTGCAGACCAGTGGTGTGTGCAGATAGTGCGGCGTGGGCAGGCCCAAAGCGTTTTGCAGCAGGATCTGGCGCGGTGTGTTGTCGGCGAGGTCTGCGCCACGCACCACGTGCGTGATGCCTTGCGCCGCGTCATCGACGACCACTGCGAGCTGGTATGCCCACAGGCCATCGGCGCGGCGCAGCACGAAGTCGCCGACCGCTTGCACGACGTCCTGCATTTGCGCGCCCATTCTGCGGTCATGCCAGTGCACCGTGCTACCTGCAATCGAAAAAAGAGCACCTTGTGCTTGCTGCATCTGTACTAGAGCCTGATTTGGCTTGAAATTTACGACGCGAAAACGCCAAGCCCGCGCGGGCCGTCCGTGCAGGCCGTCACGGCAGGTGCCAGGGTAGGGCAGGGTGGCGTGGCGTGCAGGCGCGTGGCCTTGGGCGCGCAGGGCTGCGGCAATGTCTTTGCGCGAGCAGGCGCAGGGGTAGGCCTGCCCTTGGGCGATGAGCCGCTCGAGCGCCGCCTGGTACAGCGCGCCGCGCTGCGATTGCCACACGGGCGGCTCGTCGGGCAGCAGGCCGCAGCTGGCGAGCTGCCGCAGGATGTGCTCGGCCGCGCCCGGTACGCAGCGCGGCGCATCCACGTCTTCGATGCGCACGAGCCAGCGCCCGCCACGGCCACCTTGCCAGGCGCGTGCGTCCAGCCAACTCGCAAGCGCTGCGACGAGCGAGCCCGCGTGCAGCGGCCCCGTAGGCGAGGGCGCGAAGCGGCCGCGGTAGCTTGGCGACACCAGTGGTGCATGGGCGGGTGCACGTGCGTCGTCGTGCAGCACTATCATGGAATCCTTGTCATCCTTTTTGGGAGATTTTCGCATGCCACAAACGGTCGTCGTTTACCACTCTGGTTATGGCCACACGCAGCGGCTCGCGCAAGCCGTGGCTGAAGGAGCCGGCGCGCAATTGATCGCCATCGACGCCGACGGCGATCTGCCCGAAGGCGGCTGGGAGGCGCTGCAAGCTGCACAGGCCGTCATTTTCGGCGCGCCCACCTATATGGGCGGGCCGAGCTGGCAGTTCAAGAAGTTTGCCGATGCTTCATCCAAGCCTTGGTTCAGCCAGTCCTGGAAGGACAAGCTGTTTGCGGGTTTTACTTGCAGCGCCAGCGTCAACGGCGACAAGCAGGTCACGCTCGACTATTTCTTTCACCTCGCGATGCAGCACGGCGGTGTGTGGGTGGGACTCGGGCATCTGCCATCGAATACCAAGGCAGCCACGCGCAACGATGTGAACTGGATAGGCACCTTCAGCGGCGCGGCGGCGCAAGCGCCTGCCGATGCCTCGGCCAGCGAGATGTTTGCGGGTGACCTCGAAAACGGCCGCATCCTGGGTCGGCGCGTCGCGCAGCTGGCGGCGCGGCTCGGGACTTGAGTAGCGTGGTATTGCGCATGCACCGCCGCGGTGGTGCCAAGCGACCTGACTCGGCCTCTCTTGGCCTCACTTTGGCGCCGCAGCGCCAGGTAGCGTGGCTTCGACCTTGCCGGCAAGCTGCAGCATGGCCAGCGCAGCCGGGCAGCCCGGCAGCAGTTGCAGCAGCAATTGGCGGCGCATGATGGCTTCGCGCACCGAAGGGTCGGCCGGGATGTCGCCCATGTGGATCAGCCGCACCGGGCGGCCCGATTCGGTCTTGACGAAGCGCTCGAGCACCTGCTGCAGCTGGCTGGTGATGGCGCGGCCGTCGCCGGGACGCGCCGTCTGGTTGATCACCAGGCGAACGTGCTGGCGTTTTTGCTGCGTGCACAGCACCTTGATCGCAGCGTAGGCGTCGGTGAGCGAGGTGGGCTCGGGCGTGGCGACGAGCAAAACCTCGTGCGCCAGCGACACGGAAAACAACACCACGTCGGAAATGCCCGCACCCGTGTCGAGCAGGATCACGTCGTAGCGCGGGCGAATCGTCTCGATCACCTGGATGAACTGGTTGCGCACCTCGGGTGTGAGGCGCGAATACTCGACCATGCCCGAACCCGCGAGCAGCGCGGAAAAGCCGCCCGGCGCTGGCATGATGGCTTCGTCGAGCGTGGCCTTGCCGGTGAAAACCTCGTGCAGCGTGACCTTGGGGTGCAGGTTCAGCACCACGTCGAGGTTGGCCAGGCCCAGGTCGGCGTCGAGCACGAGCACGCGCAGACCGCGGCGCGTGAGCGCGGCGGCCAGGTTGGCCGAAACGAAGGTTTTGCCCACACCGCCTTTGCCACTGGTGATGGCAATGATGTGGGCGCCCGCGCTGCGCACCCCGGATGCGGGTGCGGCAGCGGACGTGGCAGGGGCCTCTGTGGTCTCTGTGTTTTTGGGGGGCAGCGCGTCGTTCATCTCATGCTTTCTTCAGGCGCTGCTGGCTGCATCCGTGGCGGGGAGACTCCCCCAGGCGGAAGACGGAAAGGAGCTACCGAACAACAGGCTTTTTTCCTCGGCGCTGACGGTGCTGTCGGGTTGCGCTTCTATGCGCACGCAATTGCGCCCGCTGGACTTCGCGAGGTAGAGTTGCTGGTCGGCGCGCTCTATCCAGAGCTCGGGCGTCGAGCGTATCCATGGCATGGCGTAGGCGCCCCCCACGCTGACGGTGATGTGCAACTCCTCGGTCGGTGATACGCGGACGGGCGTTTGCGCCACCATGCGCCGTATGCGCTCGGCCACCATGGTGCCGAACGCGATTTGGCAGGTGGGCAGCACTACGGCAAACTCTTCGCCGCCATAGCGCGCCAGGGTGTCCATCGGACGCACGCAAGCGCTCAAAGTGTGCGCCAGGGACTGCAAGACTTTGTCACCCACTACGTGGCCGTGGACATCGTTGATGCGCTTGAAGTGGTCGATATCCATCATCAACAACAGTGCCGACTCGCCAGAGCGCGAGACGCGATCCATTTCTTGCACCAACACCGACTCGAAATAGCGGCGATTGGCAAGGCCCGTGAGCGGGTCTTGCAGTGAAAGGGCGCACAACTCGTCGATCAGGCGTTGCACATACTGGACTGGTGGCAGGGAGCGCAGCGCCGCGTCGTCGGCGCCCGCTTGCACTGCCAAGGCATGGGCAGTGTCCAGGCGCAAGTCGTGCATATCGATGAAAGAGGAAGCCGCGCAGGAAGGCACGTTAGAAAGGAATGGCCAGCAGAATCGTTGGAGTGTATCAGCGGGAACAGGAGCCGAGGAGGCACAGAAAGCCGGGAGCCTGGAACTGCATATGGCCCCAATGGCTCATGGCTGCACGTGTAGGCGGTGCTGCACACCTACGTGGGCGCTGGCGGACGGTTGCCGGCCAAACTGACTCGCCAGCCGCCTCGCCATCATCCCGCGTCCTAATGAACAATTTGGGCCAAACCACAAGCTCGGCCACAGTGCGCCGGGGCAAAGGGGATGTGATGCGGGCATGGACTTGTCTCCGCGGCCGCATCATGCGGCGCGCCCTGATTTCAGATAAAAATGGCCTCTAGAGCTTATGTATCAAGCGCTATAAGCTATCATTTTTGATGTAAAAGGGCTACGAGCGCCTCATTTCAGAATGTCGCCCACGCACAAATACTTGAGCTCCACGTACTCGTCGATGCCGTGGTGCGAGCCTTCGCGGCCCAGGCCCGATTGCTTGACGCCGCCAAACGGCACGTGCTCGGTCGCGAGGATGCCCACGTTGATGCCGACCATGCCGTATTCGAGCGCCTCGGCGACGCGGAAGATGCGCCCCACGTCACGGCTGTAGAAATAGCTCGCAAGGCCGTATTCGGTGGCGTTCGCGGCGGCGATGGCCTCCTGCTCGGTGCGGAACTTGAACACGGGGGCGAACGGGCCGAAGGTCTCCTCGCGCGCGCACAGCATCTCGGGCGTGGCATCGGCGACGACGGTGGGCTCGAAGAACAGGCCGCCCAGGCGTTTGCCGCCCGTGAGCACGCGGCCGCCCTTGGCGACGGCGTCCTGCACGTGGCGCTCGACCTTCTCCACGGCAGCCTCTTCGATCAGCGGGCCTTGGTTCACGCCTTCTTCGAAACCGTTGCCCACCTTGGCCGTGCGCACCTTGGCGGCAAACTTTTGCACGAATTCCTCGTACACGCCTTCTTGCACGTAAATGCGGTTGGAGCACACGCAGGTCTGGCCGGCGTTGCGGTACTTGCTCGCAAAGGCACCCTCGACGGCGCTGTCGAGGTCGGCGTCGTCGAACACGATGAAGGGCGCGTTGCCGCCAAGCTCGAGCGAGAGCTTTTTCACCGTGGGTGCGCACTGCGCCATCAGGATGCGGCCGACCTCGGTCGAGCCCGTGAAGCTCAGGTGCCGCACCACGTCGCTCGCGCACAGCACCTTGCCGATCTCCACGCTACCGGGGCCGTCGCTCGTGACGACGTTGAGCACGCCGGCGGGAATGCCCGCACGCACCGCGAGCTCGGCCGCGGCGAGCGCCGTGAGCGGCGTGAGCTCGGCCGGCTTGATGACCACGGGGCAGCCCGCAGCGAGCGCCGGCGCCACCTTGCGCGTGATCATGGCGAGCGGGAAATTCCACGGCGTGATCGCGGCGCACACGCCGACCGGCTGGCGCAGCACCAGCAGGCGGCGGTTGTTGTCGAACTGCGGCAGCGTCTCGCCGTTGATGCGCTTGGCCTCCTCGGCAAACCACTCGACGAAGCTCGCGCCGTAGGCCACCTCGCCCTTGGCTTCGGGCAGCGGCTTGCCCTGCTCGGCCGTCATGATGCGGCCCAGGTCGTCGGCGTTGGCCATGAGCAGGTCGTACCACTTGCGCAGCAAAATGCTGCGCTCTTTGGCGGTGAGGCTGCGCCAGCCAGGCCAGGCGGCGTTGGCGGCTGCGATCGCGGCTTCGGCGTCCGCTGGGCCGAGCTTGGCCACATCGGCCAGATGGCGGCCCGTGGCCGGGTCGTGCACGGCAAAGCGCGCACTGCCGGCAACCCAGCGGCCATCGATGAGCGCATCGGTCTTGAGCAGACCGGGGTCTTGGAGGGAGGCGAGGGCAGAGGTGGTCATGGGCAAAGCTCCGATAACGGAAGGTACTACGAAAAGCACCGCAGGATAACAACCAGCGGCTTTGTGCGCTGCAGCATCGGAGACAGAGACAGGGCCAAACCTATAATGAAATGTTATGCACAGCGAGCCTGCCTGCGCCGGCGGGCGGGCTTGTTGCACACCACCGCCACACCATCCATGCGCACACCTCCATTTTCCGTCGCGGACATCCGCAAGACCTTCCTGGATTTTTTTGCCGCGCGCGGCCACACCATCGTGCCCAGCAGCCCGCTCGTGCCGGCCAACGACCCGACGCTGATGTTCACCAATTCGGGCATGGTGCAGTTCAAGGACGTTTTTCTCGGCGCCGACAAGCGCCCCTATGTGCGTGCGGCCTCGGTGCAGGCCTGTCTGCGCGCCGGCGGCAAGCACAACGACCTCGAAAACGTGGGCTACACCGCGCGCCACCACACCTTCTTCGAGATGCTGGGCAACTGGAGCTTTGGCGACTACTTCAAGCGCGAAGCG
>CAVPUD010000140.1:0-41732 GCA_963708545.1 uncultured beta proteobacterium
TGCCGAACGAGATGAACTCCGGCTGCAGCCGGGTCTGGGCGACCGCGATCGCGTAGGCGAGCACGGCGCAGTAGCTCAGCCAGCCGGCCAACGGCGCGAAGGACGCTCAACGCCCGCGCCGCGAGCAGCGGCAGCGCAACGGGCAGCGAGGGCAGCGCCAGGAGCGGCAGCTCCGGCGGCACCGTGCGCGTCTGCCAGAACCGCGGCCCGCCTACGTCGGCGAGCTGCCGCCGTAGATCGGGGCGGCGGGCCGGCACGGTCGGCCGCCCGGAAGAGGGTGTCCCCACCTCGTCAAACGACGCGGGGTGCGGTACACCGCTGCCCATGCCTCGTGCCTCGCTTCGTCCCGAGCCCACCCGGCCGGTGCAGATCCTCAACCGCCTGCTGTCGCCGCTGCGCGGGCGCTATCCCGACATTTCGTTCGAGACCTTCGCGCGCACCGCCGAGCGCATCACGCGGCTCGACGACTGGGGCGACGACGCGGCGATCGTGGAGCCGTTCTGATTGGGTATTTCGTTGGAATCATGTGCATGGGGTTGTGGGTGGCGCGGAAAGTGAAGACCAGCAACAAGTACTTCCTGGGAGACCGTGGACTGAATTGGTGGATCATGGTGGGGCAAGCCTTCGGGACAGGAACTCACGCCGAGCAGCCGGTAGCCCAGGCGGGAGCGTGCTATGAACTTGGCTTCGGCTCGATCTGGTTTCAGTGGAAGAACATGCTCATCACCCCCTTCTACTGGCTCCTTGCGCCGTGGTACCGGAGGAGCGGACGGACCACGATTGGAGAGATCATCGAGGACCGTTACAGCCGGAAGCTGGCGTTGCTCTACACCGTCTTCGCGATCGCCTTTTTCGTGTTCAACCAGGGGGCCATGCTCAAGGGGGCCGGGAAAGTCATCTCCATCGCGGCGGGAGAGGAGGTCATCTCGGCCAATGGAGTGGTGGTGGGGATGACAGTGGCCTTCATCATTTACAGCTTTTTCGGCGGATTGGTGGCCTCGGCGTATACCGATTTCGTTCAGTCGTTTCTCATTCTCGTACTGTCCTTCATGATGATTCCGGTGGGACTGTCGCAGGTCGGAGGGTTCACCGGACTCCATCAAAGTCTGCCAGCGGATTTTTTCAACCTGTACAGCGAGGCATCGGGGTTGACTGCTTTCACCATCGCCATGCTCGCGGTCAATGGCATGGTCGGGATTGTCGCGCAGCCGCACATGCTTTCGATGGTGGCCACGGGGAAGACGGAGCGCGCGGGACGGGTGGGGCAGACTTATGGAAACATGGTTAAAAGACTGTGCACAATCGGATGGGCGCTCACTGGATTGATTGTAGCGGCCCTTGCGGTTCAACAAGGATTTCATCTCGCGGACCGTGAGGCAGCATTCGGAATCGCATGCCGGCATTTCCTGTCTCCGGGGCTGACTGGTCTGATGGTCGCCTGTGTGCTCGCCGCCAACATGTCGACCTGCTCGAATTTCATGGTGAACACGGGAGCGCTTTTCACCCGTAATCTGTACTTGCACTACGTTAATCCGCACGCCTCAGATCATACGATTCTCCAGATTGGCAGAATCTCCGGGTTGTTGCTGACTCTTTCCGGCGTCATTTTCGCTCTGACCATCGAGCATGTCCTGGATGCCTTTTTGTTCACCGAAACCATCGCGGCATTCATGGGGATCATGTTCCTGGGAGGGCTGCTGTGGAAACGCGCCAACCGGCATGGGGCGCTGGTGGCGACCGTGTCGGCGTTCTCACTCTATTACTTGCTGAATTATTTGTGGACGGGGGAACTCAAACTGGTCTATAAATGGCAGCCGGAACCTTTTGCCTGGGCGATGCTGACCGGTTTCCTGGCCTTGATCGGTGTCAGCCTCCTCACCAAGCCTGAGGACAAGGACAAGATCGAGAAGTTCTTCGATGACATGATTCACTCCAGCGATGAGGTCACTGAACCTGGCATGGAAGCCAGTCCCAACCAGAAAAGGCCCCTCGCGTCGGATCTCGGCGAGGACATGATTCTCCTCGATGCACCCGGATGGTTCACCAAGGAGCGCTGGGTTGGGTTCCCACGTCGTTACCGTGAGGACATCGTGGGGTTCTTCTTGGCGTGGTTGGCCGTGGGGGTACTGATTTTCATCGCGTGGGCGGTGATGCAAGTGGGGAGGGGGTAAGGAGTATCTTCGCCGGGGCCGCATGCTGAGGGAAGGCGTCTGTGAATCTCTCGACAAACGGCTGATATACAGTTACGACTGAACTTCCAGAGAGGCTACGTCATGCCAGGGTCATGACGCAATCTGGATGTGACCTTTCTTGCTTAGCTCGTTCACGACCTCTTCGATCTCCAATCCAGCGAACTTCGGTTTGATCTGGCCAACGAGGAGGCAGATGCTGTTTCGATCTGGCGATACACCTTTTCGGCTCAGGCTTCTCTCGACATAGACAGTTGTTGCTCTGAGTTCAAGATCCCTGGCGGTCATCCGGCCGTAGTCGCTAACCAACCTGTCAATCGCTTCCTTGTTCTCTTGAGCATCCAAGAAGCTCGCGGCCCTATCTCGAATCGAGTCGACCTTCTCTGTCGGACGTATTTGGTAGCCGCCAAACATGGTGTTCACTGGTTGCACCGAAACACAGCCCCAACTCTCGACAAGGTCCAGATCTCCCAGCAGTTGTGAATCGAACGGCCCGTACGAATAGAGTCTGAAGTCGTACCCCAGATCAATCCCGTACACCTCTTGAAGAAGGAAAACAAGCTTCTGGAGAGTCTGTCTTGCCAAACTGCTGACTCACTGGTTCAAGGAGTTTGGCCAGTTCCGCAATGAGCGCATACTTCTTCCACGGAATATCAAAGGAAACGTTCATCATTGATTCTCCCTTTCTTTTTGCTTGCTTCTCACAAGTGCGCCTGCCTTATCTCTCATTTCCATTGATACGTAAATTCGAGTACGTTCGACCGATTTCAGTCCACTTACAACTGGTGACCGCCTTGAGAGCGTTGTCAGCCGTTCCTCCTCTCGACCCGGCCGAAGCAGCAAGGGGACATCCGAGGTATCAAATTTGTACCAGGAGCTCGAAGCGCGATCAACAAATCCAACCATCTCCCCAAGTGATCGTTCAATCTCCTTGGCGAATTCCAGGTCTTCGGGATTTGGTATCTCAGGCGTTTCAAAAACTGTTCGATAATGCCTGCGCTCGCTCAGGATTCTGCCATGTTCGCCAGCCTTACCTTCACTTATCATTCCAAGTACGCGCCAGTCATCCCAACTCAGGTAGTCCTCCATGCTATCCTTGGAGTCTGGCGGTGGGAAGACGCCTTTGCCCCCAGACTCAATCTCACCTTGATACTCTGCCAAAATCTGCATTATGGCCTGAACAGAGTGGTGGTCGTAGGCTCTCCGAGTATGCTGAAAATAGACTTGTGTAAACATCATATATCGAGCAATGATTAGAGCTTCAGCTGCGTGTTCCCCACCTTCCTCAACCGCCAAGACTGGCGAGTCGGTCTCCGGATTGATAGCGACGGTCAGAGTTGCGACCAAGCGACTAAGATCATAGTGACCGTACGCTACACCGATATGATGGGAATCCCGGAGAAGATAGTCTGCACGGTCAGAATCAAGTTGGCTTGAAACGAGGTCCCGCCATACAAGGCATCGCCCCAAGCTGGTTTCATTCCTGAGAAAGTCGGCAATATCCTTTGCCATTATTCGATAGTTTTGGTTAAGTGGATGGTCCTCAATCACATCTTTCATGAGGAACTCGACAACTGCGGCAGAGTAATCCTCATGTCTATAGGGCTTGCCCGTGACCGGATTCATACCCATCAATCCCTCAGCGGCATGAGAGAATGGGGCATGCCCCACATCATGGAGAAGGCTTGACAATCGCACTAGGGCCCGGTCTCTACCAAGACCATCCTCATTGAACTTCAGTTCCGACTTGAGGAATTCCAGGCGTCTTTCCTTGATCTGGTCAAACATGCGCGTAGCAACGTGCATTACGCCCAGTGAATGCTCGAATCGTGTATGCATCGCTCCGGGATAGACCATGTCGGTTAAGCTAAGCTGCCGGATGCGACGAAGTCGCTGGAAAACCCGATGATTGATGATGTCACGTTCCCACTCATCCAGCGTGACGAATCCATGTATCGGGTCACGAATCTCGTAGGTTTTGCTCATTCAGGGTACCCCCTTCCCCAAAACGACCAATCCCATCGTTAGTTGGGAAACCAGGCGGTTCGTACCACTAACAAAATCACCCATCCAAGCCATTGGGTGCTATTGGAAATTCTGCCGCTATGCATCTTTGTCGTCACTCCAGCGGGTGGAATTCATCCACACTCTGGAGAAGTAGATTGAGATCTACCTCTCGACACTCACCGCCACCCCCTTAAGGACATTATCACCATACAGCACTTCTGTCCTCGCCTTCCCTCCCCTTGCAGCCTCATCCACAGGGAAGATCAGAGTCTCCCGGAATCAGATCATGATTTCAGCGAATGAAAGTGTACTTGAGTACCTCCTCATTGGGAATGCCCCCTTACTCCTTCCCCTCCGCCCCCCGCGGTGACACCACCGTCACCTTCCTCGGTTGAATCGCCTCGATCAGGTCCGGCAAATCCGCCACCCTGAGGATGCCGGGGACGACATTAGACACTGCCCGACCGAATAGGGGGCCTGGAAGATCGAGTCCCAGGAGGTCAATCCACCGGCAAGGACGAGTTCCTTTACCCGTTGGTCCAGAGCGGTGGCGACTACTGCAGCGGGAACCGCTTCACATTCGGCCACCACCTTGATGGGCTGGCCGGGAAAACGCTTTTGAAGGAGATCCAATGCAGCCAGGATATCCTCCACTCGTTGCCCCAATAGGGGACGGTTGAGGTGTAACGCCATAAAGGCCTCTAACCAGCCCCCGAAATACTGATCGAGTTCCCCGCCCTCATACCGTTTGGCCGCATCCAAACCACGTAGTGAAACCACCAGGACTGGATGGCCAGCTTTGACTTCCTCATCGGGTGATGGCACCAGTCCCTTTTCGGTAAATGCCGCATCGGGCAACCACAACACCGGCGTTTCTTTCATGCCTGGAGGGGATTCATGGAGGACCGCTGTCAATTTCCAACCTTTCTCTAACTCGGCCGTGAACGTGGTCGACTGAATTCCATCCGAAGTCTCAACTTTCTTTTCTTGTTTCCAAGCCAAATCGGCGGAAGGGTGGACATTTGCGAGCCGCGCCACTTCCTGGATCCACTTCCCCTCTTTGTCCGCCGCGATGGCCGCACGCCGTTGTTCACGGAGAGCCGCCGCCTCATCGGCATAGATCGCGGAGAGGTTGCGTGCTCCCGGGATCGAGGTCATCACCTGGCCAGTGTTGGTGCACTGAAGGTCCGCCACCGGTTTGGGGTTGGTCTCAGGCTCCGGGGCCTCATCGATTTCCCCCTTCAACCAACGCGCCATCCAGTGATACATGGCGGTGCGTTGGGTGACCGCGAAACCATGCTCTCCGGGCGCCTCGACAAGGTCCGCCGCCTCGGCAAGTCCATAGCGGCTGTAAAAACCCTTAGCTTCACGGAAGGTATTCCAGGTTCCAGTGATATCAAAAAAATCTTTCTTAGCGGCGCAGATCAACACCGCACGCGGGAGGCAGGCCTCGACGTAGTCGGCATGATCGATCCCCTCGGCGACCTGGCCGGGGATATTTTGTTCGGCATCCTGCGGGCCGATGGTCTCGAAGAGACGTGTCAGCGAGGTGATGTAGCAGGAGGGAGCCGCGCAACGGATCCGCTCATCGAGCGCCATCAGGTAGGAGGTCTGGGTGCCTCCTCCGGAATTACCGGTACAGCCGATCCGGGTTTTGTCAACTTCGGGACGGGTCTCCAGATAATCGAGGGCACGGATCCCATCCCAGATCTCATCCCGCGCGAAGGCATGGCCCAGCAGAAGCGACTGGACTCCGAGATGAGTGTGCTCGGTGGTTCCCACAAAACGGGGTTTCGCATTCTCATCAAGGAAGGTGAGACGTTCGCCCTGCCCCACCGGATCATACGTGAGCACCACGAATCCGCGCCGTGCCAGATTGATCCAGACTGCCTGGTAGGAATCATAAGCCTTGGCCTCCCCGGCATGACCGCATGGCCCCAAGACAGCCGGGTAAGGGGGCGCACCCGCTGTGGGAAGATAGAGGTTGGCGGTCACTGTGTAGTTGGGACGGGATTCGAAGAGGATTCCCTCGATGCGGTGGTCTCCAAAATCCTTGGTCCAAACCGTCCGGGCATTGAGTTCCGTCCGTTCCGGCCAACCGCCCATGCATTTCAACATGGATTCGCGAATCATTTCTCCACGCGCGAGCAGGTCCTCTGGAGTGGCGATCTCCTCGACAACCTTCGCACGTTGTTCAAGCCGTTCACGTACTTGACCGAGCAGGTGTTGATAAAGGGGTGTGTTCACGGTGTTGCCTCCGAAAGCGCAGGAGGGGATGAGAAGTGTGAGGAGAATGTGGTTTTTCATGGAGGAAGGGTAGCGCGTTCGGAAGAGGTGTCCACCCGGTGGCCACCGCCTCCACAACCAAGAGGTACCGTGATCTAATACTTCGCGGCTATTCGATGCAGCACCATCATTATTTGTCTAAGGGAGAAGAATTCATGTCTCGTTTCATGCCAAGCCGAGGAAACCTCTGCTCAATATTCCTCCTTCTATTCCCACTGCTCTGGCTATCAATCCCAGCCTCCCACGGTGAACAAGCCTCCAAGACGGAAACACAGCCCAGCATTCGAATCCGTAGTTTTCTTCCGGTCCCATCCATCTGCCGGGCGGAACGTCCCACCGGAGTCCGCGCGATTATCGAGAACCGGGAGGCGGAACCTGTGGAGATCACCGCCAAGTTCTTGCCAGCTTCAGGAGTCAGCCTTGTCACTCCAGATTCTTCCCAGACGATCCGGATTGAGGGAGATGATGAGGCGGAGGTGGTGTGGGAGGTCCAATCAAGCAAGGCGCAAACCCGCGAGGTCGGAGTTCAAATCGCTGCCGGTGGTGCTGAGGTCTCTTCCGCCACCCTATCCATGAATTTCCTTCCCCCTCAAAAGATCGAAAAACTGCCTTACATCCCTGAACCGGAACCGGTCAAAACTGAAATCCTTGTCGGCGCTCACAACTGCCCCTTGTGGGAAGCCTCCAAGCCACACATGTGGGACAACGTACTCAAACATCCGGAAAGAACGCCCGCCTTGGGTTTCTACAGTCAAGAGAATCCGGAGGTAGCCGACTGGGAAACCAAGTGGGCCTCGGAGCATGGCGTCTCATTTTTCATTTATTGCTGGTACCGGAATGGCCAGGGGGGACCGGTCAAGATGAATTTCGGGAGCGCCATTCATGAGGCGCTCTTCAAGTCCAAGTTTGTGGACAAGATGAAATTCACCCTCATGTGGGAAAACCAGAGCCGTGGAAATTCGGGGGTTTCGGATGAGAAGGACCTGATGGATAATCTGATGCCCTTCTGGATCGAGAATTATTTCAAGCATTCCAGTTACCTGAAGATCGACAACAAGCCGGTGCTCTTCATCTACCGTCCCGAATTCCTTGTCGATGACCTGGGGGGCGTCGAAAATGTCGTCAAGGCCTTCGATAAAATGCGCGAGGCCTGCAAACAAGCCGGCTTTGATGGCCTCTACCTCCTTGGCGAATACCGTGGGCTAGAGTTGGATCATTTCAAACTCATGAAAAGTCTCGGCCTCGACTACACTTTCGCCTACTGCTGGTATATCCCCGACAACCCGTCCCCCGAGAAGGCCATCGCCGCTCAGATGGACATGATCAAAAAGACCCAGGAGTTGAGCCTGCTTCCACAGGTGGTCACGGTTTCCCAGGCCTGGAGCGGATGGGCCGATGAAGGCACCATCTGGAAAATTCCGCCGAAGGACTTTAAAACCCTGCTGCAACAAGCCAAGGACTACATCGCCACCTTCCCCGCCCAGGAACTCGGCAGCAAATTACTGATCCTCGACAACTGGAATGAATGGGGCGAGGGACACTACATCGCGCCTTACCGCGAATATGGCTTCGGTTACCTCGATGCGGTGCGTGAGGTGTTCGCCAAGGACGCGAAACCGCATGTGGATCTGATCCCCGAGGACATCGGCATGGGCCCCTATGACACAGCGTATCAAGCCTTTGTGAAGGATCAGAAACAGCAGCGTGATCTGGTATCCAAAAAGGTCCTCAAGAAGGGGGCTCCCGCTGAGGGACTGGCCGGCTGGTGGGCCTTTGATGAAGAGGATGACTGTGCGGTAGCATTAGATTACTCAGGCCACAAAATGGGCGGACTTCTACGTGGGGCCAAACCCAGTGAAGGTCCTCCCCCTCCGGGCCTGGCGGGTTGGTGGGCAATGGAGGAGCCGGATGACTCAAAAGGGGCGCAAGCCGGACTGCCACGCGGGGTCAAACGAACAGAGGGCATCGATGGACGCGGGCTCCTGTGTGATGGCGGCTGTGTGGAAGTCCTCAATGCTCCGGATCTGTCACCAGTCTCCACAATGACGCTGGAATGTTGGGCCAAAACCGATGTCGCGGGACAGGGGAACAATTGGATCGCCAACAGAGTTTTCGGCGGCGCGACGAATAAGGGGTATCGATTCGGAGTCCTGGAGGGGAATCCCTGCTTCGAGATTCCCCAAAGTGACTGGAGCCACCATCTCAAGGCGGAATCCGCGTTGCCCCTGGGCCGCTGGGTCCATCTGGCGGGCACCTTCGATGGCCAGACCATGCGAATCTATTTGGATGGAGAGCTCAAGGGTACCATGGATCGTCCTGGACCGATTAACTCATATCCGCGCCGCTGCTCAAGGCCGCGACGGGCGAAATCGCCACCGACGAGGAACTGGGCGGCGCCGAAATGCACTGCACCACCTCGGGCGTGGCCGAATACCTGGCCGAAGATGACGCCGACGGCATCCGCATCGCGCGCGACATCGTGGCGCGCCTGCCCTGGAACGACAAGCTGCCGCTGCGTGCCCCTAAGACCTGGAAGGAGCCGCGCTACGCCATCGACGAAATCGTGGGCACCGTGCCCGTCGATTTTCGCCACCCCTACGACATGCGCGAGGTGCTCGCGCGCATCATCGACGACTCCGACTTCCTCGAGTTCAAGGCCTTGTACGGCAGCGCCACGGTGTGCGGCATGGGCTCGATCGAAGGGCAGCCCTGCGGCTTTCTGGGCAACAACGGCCCCATCGATCCGCAAGGCGCGACCAAAGCCGCGCAATTCATCCAGCTGTGCAGCCAGTCGGGCACCCCGCTCATCTTTTTGCAGAACACCACGGGCTTTCTCGTCGGCAAGGACGTGGAGCAGGTCGGCATCATCAAGCACGGCGCGAAGATGATCCAAGCCGTCACCAACGCCACCGTGCCGCGCATCACGCTGATGATCGGCGCCTCTTTCGGCGCCGGCAACTACGGCATGTGCGGCCGCGCTTACGACCCGCGCTTCGTCTTTGCCTGGCCCAACTCGCGTGTGGCCGTGATGGGTGGCGAACAAGCCGCGACCGTGATGCGCATCGTCACCGAAGAAAAATTCGCGCGCACGGGCAAGACGCCGCCCGCCGACGCCATGCAAGCCATGCGCGAGGAAATCCTGCAGCGCTTCGACATGGAATCGCACGCCTTCTTCGCCACGGCGCGCCTGTGGGATGACGGCATCATCGACCCGCGCGACACGCGCCGCGTGCTGGCCACAGCCCTGGCCGTGTGCCGCGAAGCCGAAGCCCGTCAACTGAACCCCAACACCTTCGGTGTCGGCCGGATGTGAGAAAACCCATGCGTTTTACCAAGATACTGATCGCCAACCGCGGCGAAATCGCCTGCCGCGTGATCCGCACGGCCAAGGCCATGGGCTACCGTACCGTGGCCGTCTACAGCGAGGCCGACGCGCAAGCCCTGCACGTCGCCATGGCCGACGAAGCCGTGTGCATAGGCCCGCCGGCCGTGCGCGAGAGCTACCTCAACATGCAGGCGCTGCTGCGCGCTGCGGCGAGCACGGGCGCCGACGCGGTGCATCCGGGCTACGGCTTTTTGTCTGAAAACGAAGCGTTTGCGCAAGCCTGCCAGGACGCCGGGCTGGTCTTCATCGGGCCAGACCCCGAAGCCATCCTGCACATGGGCAACAAGGCCGGCGCCAAGCGCCTGATGCTCGCTGCGGGCGTGCCCTGCGTGCCCGGCTACCAGGGCGCCGACCAGTCCGACGCCACGCTGATCGCACAAGCGCGCGCGATCGGCTTTCCCATCATGGTCAAGGCCGCAGCAGGCGGCGGCGGGCGCGGCATGCGCCTCGTCGCCAAGCCCGAAGACCTGCCCAACGCACTCACGAGCGCGCGCTCCGAAGCCAAGAACGCCTTCGGCAGCGACGAGCTGATCCTCGAGCGCGCCGTGATTGAGCCGCGCCACGTCGAAATCCAGGTGTTCGGCGACCGGCACGGCAACATCATCCACCTCGGCGAGCGCGACTGCTCGATCCAGCGCCGGCACCAAAAAGTGTTCGAAGAAGCGCCCTCGCCTGCCGTCTCGCCCGAGCTGCGCGCGCGCATGGGCGCCGCCGCCGTGGCCGCGGCCCGCGCCGTGAACTACGTGGGCGCGGGCACGGTGGAGTTTTTGCTCGACCGCGACGGCAACTTCTACTTCCTCGAAATGAACACGCGCCTGCAGGTCGAGCACCCCGTGACCGAGTGCGTCACGGGGCTGGACCTCGTGGCCTGGCAGATCGCCGTGGCGCGCGGCGAGGCGCTGCCGCTGACGCAGGAACAGGTACAGCTCTCGGGCCACGCGATCGAGGTGCGCCTGTACGCCGAAGACCCGTACGCCGACTTCCTGCCGCAAAGCGGCGACGTGCTCGTGTGGCAAGCGCCCAGCGGCTCCGGCGTGCGCGTGGACCATGGCCTGATCGAGGGCCAGGCCGTGAGCCCGCACTACGACCCGATGATCGCCAAGATCATCACCTACGGCGCGACGCGCGAAGAAGCGCGCCGGCGTCTGATCGGCGCGCTGCAAAGCACGCAGCTGCTGGGGCTGGCGAACAACCGCTCGTTCCTCGAAGCTGTGGCCGAGCACCCGGTGTTTGCCGCGGGCGACGCGACCACGGCCTTCATCGCGCAGAACTTCGACGCCACGCAGTGGGTGCGCCCGCAGCCCGACGCGCTCGCGCTCGCACTCGCGGGTGTGCTCTGGTTCGAGGCCACCGCACCCGCAGGTGCGCGCCCGTGGCGCACCACGGGGCCGGCCCGCTGGCCCATGACGCTGGGCGAAAACGAGCGCCGTCACCTCATCTTCGTCACCGCGTTGGACAAGCACGACTACCGCGTCGAAGTGGGCGCGCAAGTGCACCAGATCCGCGTGCTCGAGCACAGCGGCGCCCAGCTCAGCCTGCTCGCCGACGGCGTGCGCCAGCACGCGCTGGCCGCATTCCACGGCGGCAGCTTGCATCTGGAATTCAAGGCGCTCAGCGCCTGCTTCGAAGACCTGACCTACGCACCGCCCGCCGGCGTCGAAGGCAGTGCCGAGGCACGCATCGTTGCGCCCATGAACGGCAAGGTGCTGGGCGTTTTCGTGCAGCCCGGCGACCGCGTCGAAAAAGGCCAGCGCGTGGCCGTGCTCGAGGCCATGAAGATGGAACACCAGTTGCTCGCGCGCCGCGACGGTGTGGTCGATCAGGTGCTCGTGCGCGTCGGCGACCAAGTGCCGTCCAAGGCCGTGCTGGTATCGCTGGCCGAAGAAGAAAGCGCGTAATCGACCGCCCACCTCGCTCTCACACCCCCCCTCACCACTGCAGCGAAGACCCAAGGAGACGTCCATGTCCACCACCGCCCAAGGAGCCAGCCCTTTTTATACGGCCGAGCACGCGGCCTTTCGCGACCTCATGCGTCGCTTCGTCGCAAAAGAAATCACGCCCTTCGTCGATGAATGGGACGACGCCGGCAGCTTTCCGCGCGAGCTCTACCGCAAAGCCGCCGAAGTCGGTCTGCTGGGCCTGGGCTTTCCCGAAGCCTATGGCGGCAACGACGGCGACCTGTTCATGACCATCATCGCCTCGCAGGAGCTCGCACGCTGCGGCGCGGGCGGTGTGCTCGCGAGCCTGCTGTCGCACACCATAGGCTGCCCGCCCATCGTCAACGTAGGCAGCGAGGCGCTCAAGCAGCGCGTGCTGCCGCCCGTGCTGCGCGGCGAGAAGATCAGCGCGCTGGGCATCACCGAACCCTCGGGCGGCTCGGACGTGGCCAACCTCAAGACCACGGCGCGGCGCGAGGGCGAGCACTACATCGTCAACGGCTCCAAGACCTTCATCACCTCGGGCATACGCGCCGACTTCTACACCGTGGCCGTGCGCACCGGCGGCCCCGGGCCCGGCGGCGTGTCGCTGCTGCTGATCGAAAAAGGCACACCCGGCTTCACGCAGACGCCGCTGCGCAAAATGGGCTGGCTGTGCTCCGACACCGCGACGCTCTATTTCGACAACTGCCGCGTGCCTGTGGAAAACCTCGTCGGCCAAGAGAACCAGGGCTTCAAGGCCATCATGAAGAATTTCAACCGCGAGCGCATCTTCCTGGCCGCGGGCGCCAACGGCTTTGCGCGCGTGTGCCTTGACGAGGCGCTCGCCTGGGCCAAGCAGCGGGAGATGTTCGGCGGCAAGCTCATAGACATGCAGGTCACGCGCCACAAGCTCGCCGACATGGCCATGCGCATCGAGGCCACGCAGGCCATGCTCGAACTGCTGGCCTGGCGCGTCGAGCAGGGCGAGCAGCCCGTGGGCGAAATCTGCCTGCTCAAGAACCAGGCGACGCAGACCATGGCTTTTTGCGCCAACGAGGCCGTGCAGATCCACGGCGGCGCAGGCTTCATCCGCGGCGTCACCGTCGAGCGCATCTACCGCGAAGTCAAGGTCAACGCGATCGGCGGCGGCGCCGAAGAAGTCATGCGCGATCTGGCCTCGCGCCAGCTCGGTTTTTATGCATGAAATCGGCCTCTAGACCACGTATATACTGCATAAGCAGCTACATTTAATATAGTAACCCGTTTTGCCCGCGATGCACTCTGCCCTTCCTACTGCCGCCCCGGCCAGCACACCGGCGCAAGACTTGCACCGTGCCATGCACGAGGCATTGCAGACGGCGCCGGCCATAGACCGCGCTGACCGCGCTGACGGCGCGGGCGGCTTTCCGCGTGCCTGGTGGGCCCACCTGGGCCGCCGCGGCGTGCTGGGGCTGGGGTTTTCGGTGGACGCTCGCCCGCCCGCGGCCGACGCGGTGCAAGTCAGCGCGCTCGCGGGGCAAATCACGCACGCCACCGGCAGCCTGGGGCTGGGCATGGCCTGGATGATGCAGCAGATGCTAGGGCGCTACGTGCTCGGGCCGCTCGTGCAGCAAGGCGCATCGGACGCATCGCAGGCATTGCTCGCCAAGCTGCTAGCAGCCATGGCCGCGGGAGAATGCCTGCTCGCGCTGGCCATTTCCGAGCCCGGCGTGGGCGCGCAGCCCAAGCACCTGCGCACGCGCGCCGTGCCGCAATCTGGCCCAGCAGGTGACGGCGGCTGGGTGCTGGACGGCCACAAAGCTTTCGTGAGCAACGGCCCCGCGGCCGACGCCATCATCGTGCTCGCCGTGAGCGCCGAGCACGAGGGCCGCAAGCGCTTCGACGCCTTCTTGCTCGACGCGCAAATGCCCGGCCTGACGCGCGAGGCGAACGCGCGCGTGCAAGGTTTGGCGCCGCTGGGACATTGCGACCTGCTGCTCCAAGCCTGCCGCGTGTCCGCAAGCCGGCGCATAGGCCCGCCCGGCCTGGCGTTTGAAACCATCGCGCGGCCCGTGCGCGCCGTCGAAGATGCGCTGCTGCTCGGCCCGCTGCTCGGCGCCATGCAGTGCGAGCTCGAAGCGCTCGCGCGTGCGCTCAGCACGGCAACATCGGGCAGTGCCGGCACTGTCGGCACCGCCAGTACCGACGCCGTGCGCGAACTCGGTGCACTGCAGCTCGAATGGCAGGCGCTGCACGCCGTGCGCGACGCCGTCGCCCGTCAGCTCGAAGTGCAAGGCTGCGACGACGCACTGGCATTTGCCACCGTGGGCGCGCGCCGCCTGCTCGAGCGCTGGCAGACCGCCTACGAAAAGGCCGGCGAATCCTTGGCCGTCGCGCTGCTTCTTGAGCCGAACGCCGCGCAAGCCGGCGCAGCGCCTCCTTCTCTCGCCCGTGATCTGCGCCTGGTGCTAGGCATCGCGCGCGGCGTTGCGCAATCCCGTCAACTCCAAACGGGGCAGCAGTTGCTCCAATCACTCCACCCATGAAAACCGAGCATTCCGACCATTTTTCATCCATAGACCGCGTCGCCCAGAGCTTCGCTGCCGTCGATTACATCGCGAGCCCTGCGATCGCCACCTCGGTCTATCTGGGCTTTCACCTCGAAAAGCCCATCCTGATCGAAGGCCCCGCCGGCGTGGGCAAGACCGAGCTTGCCAAGAGCATGGCCGAGCTCCTCGACGTGCCGCTGATCCGCATGCAGTGCTACGAAGGGCTCGACGAATCCAAGGCGCTGTACGAATGGAAATACGGCAAGCAGCTGCTCTACACCCAGCTGCTCAAGGACAAACTCGGCGAGATGATGCAGGGCGCCAAGGGCCTGGCCGAGTCCATGGACAGACTGCACGCGCACGACGACCTGTTTTTCAGCGAACACTTCCTCGAGCCGCGCCCGCTGTACCAAGCATTGCACCAAGAAAAAGGCTGCGTGCTGCTGATCGACGAAATCGACAAGTCCGACCCCGAATTCGAGGCCTTTTTGCTCGAAGTGCTATCGGACTTCCAGATTTCGGTGCCAGAACTCGGCACCATCAAGGCCAAGGTCAAGCCCATCGTGTTCCTGACCAGCAACAACACGCGCGAGATGAGCGACGCGCTCAAGCGCCGCTGCCTGCACCTGCACATCACCTTTCCCGAACCGGCGCTCGAGCGCCGCATCCTCGAGCGGCGCGTGCCCGGCCTGTCCGCCACGCTCAACCGCGAACTGGTCGCCTTCATCCAGGCGGTGCGCCAGCTCGACCTCAAAAAGCTCCCCTCGGTCAGCGAAACCATAGACTGGGCCAAGACGCTGCTGCTGCTCAACGCCGAGCACCTGAGCCTGGACCTGGTGCGCGACACGCTCAACGTGTTCCTCAAGTTCGAGCAGGACATCGCCACGGCGAACGAGCAAATGGGGAATCTGTTGCAACAAGCCCGCAAGGACGCAGAGCTGTCCCATGCAAGCCACGCTTGAAGACTTTTTCAAGGCGCTGCGCGGCAGCGACCTCGAAGTGCACCTGAACGCGCAGGTCGATGCGGCGCGCGCCGTCGAGCTCGTCGGCTGGAGCGACCGCACGCTGCTGAAGAACGCGCTCGGCACCACGCTGGCCAAGACCACGGCAGACCGCGCGCTGTTCGACGAGGCCTTCGACCGCTTCTTTCGCTTCGATGCATTCCAAAAACCCGCGGGTAGTGCATCCGGCGCACCCGGCGCAGGCCAAGCCGCCCCGCAAAGCGCGGATCAAGCCAACCCGGACCAACCCAAGGACGAGCAACCCAAAACGGGCTCGGGCGGCCCCGGTGGCTGTCAGGGCAGCGGCGGGCAGGCGCTGTCGCAGCTGCTGCTGTCGGGCGATTCGGCGGCGCTCGCCAAACGCATGCAGGAAGCCGCGCGCGAAGTCGGCCTGACCGACATCTGGTTCTTCACGCAAAAAGGCTACTACACGCAAAAAATCCAGCAGGCTATGGGGCTGGAGCTGCTCGACCGCGAAATCGCCGACGCCAAGCGCCAGACCATGGCGCCCGAGCGCGCCAAAGAGCTCGAGCTCGCGCGCAAGCGCCTGTTCAACGAGGTGCGCAACTTCGTCGAGCGCAAGCTCGCGCTCTACGGCACCGCGCCCACGCGCCAGCTGCACGACGATTTCCTGCAGACGCAAAAGCTCTCGAACATCGAAAAGCGCGACTTCGAGCGCATGCACATCATCGTGCGCAAAATGGCCAAGCGCCTGGCCGAGCGCCACGCGCGGCGCAAAAAGCAGCGCGTGCGCGGCCAGCTCGACTTCCGCAAGACGCTGCGCAAAAACGCGGCCTACGGCGGCATCCTGTTCGAAACCTTCTGGCGCACCAAGGTGGTCGATAGACCGCGCGTGATCGCGATCTGCGACGTCAGCGGCTCGGTGCGCCAATACGCGCGCTTTCTGCTCTTGTTTTTATACAGCCTGGACGAGCAACTGAGCGGCGTGCGCAGCTATGCGTTCACCAATCATCTGGTCGATGTCAGCGACACCTTCGCGCAGCTGCCTGTCGAACAAGCGGTGGACAAGGTCATCCAGGCCGTGGGCGGCTCGGGCACTGACTATGGCCAGACCCTGCTCGACATCGAAGAGCAACTGCTCGACCAGATCGACCGCCACACGACCATCCTGTTTCTCGGCGACGCGCGCAACAACCGCGGCGAGGCGCACACTGAAGTCATGCGCCTGCTCTACGAGCGCGCGCGCCGCGTGATCTGGCTCAACCCCGAGCCCACCTCGTTCTGGGGCCTGGGCGACTCGGAAATGAAGCGCTATGCGCCCTACTGCCACATCGCGCGCGAGTGCAACTCGCTCGTGCAGCTCGAAAGCGTGCTCGACGCGCTGCTGCGCACGAACGCGGCGAGTGCCTGATGCCCATTTATTTTTTGCCTATTTAGGAGATTTTTTTGAGTACCACCGTTTCTGCGCAAGACCGCATCGCCGCCTGGAAAAAGACCTGGAACGACAGTCCGTTTTTGAAAGCCCAGGGCCTCGAAGTCGAAGAAACCGGCGTGGGCCGCGTCACCGTGCGCCTGCCGCAAGTGCAGCCGTCCCAGCTCGGCGGCGGCGGCACCGATCACGAGCTCAACAGCGGCGTGCTCAATGGCGGCGTCATCTCCTACATGTTCGATGGCGCGCTCGGCTGGGCCATCATGTCCGCGCTCATGGGCTTGCCCGAGGCGCAGGAAATCAACCCCTCCGACTTGCGCCAGTTCACCATCAACCTCGACATCACCTTCCTCGACGCCGCCATGGGCTCGCGCTTCGAGGCGCATGGCCGCATCGTGCGCGTGAGCAAGTCCACCGCCTTTGCCGAGGGCGACTTCGTCGATGCCAGCGGCAAGGTCTGCGCCACCGCCAAAGGCATCTGGCGCATCTTCTGGCCGCGCAACAAGATTGCCGCAGCCGGTTGACGGCCGACATCCGAACCACCCGTCCTCACCTGATAACTCACCGGAGACAAACATGAGCAAAACCACCCTGCGCATAGGCAGCGCCTCGGGCTTCTGGGGCGACACCGAGTTTTCCGCGGCCCAGCTCATCGAGCACGGCAACATCGACGTGCTGGTGTTCGACTACCTCGCCGAAATCACCATGTCGCTGCTCAGCCGCGCCAAGGCCAAAGACCCGGCGCAAGGCTACGCGCCCGACTTCATCAGCACCATGCGCCCGCTGATGAAAGAGATCAAGGCACGCGGCATCAAGGTGGTCGCGAATGCCGGCGGCGTCAACCCCTCGGCCTGCCGCGCGGCGCTCGTCGCGGCGGCGCAGGCCGAAGGCGTGGACTTGAAGATCGCCGCCGTGCTCGGCGACGACCTCATGCCGCAGGTCGAGGCGCTGCGCGCCGCACAGACCAAGGAAATGTTCTCGGGCGCACCATTCCCGCAAAAGGTCATGAGCGCAAACGCCTACCTCGGCGCCTTCCCGATCGCCGCGGCGCTCTCGGCGGGCGCAGACATCGTGGTCACGGGCCGCTGCGTGGACAGCGCCGTCACGCTCGGGCCGCTGATCCACGCCTTCGGCTGGAGCGCCAGCGACTACGACCGCCTCGCGCAAGGCAGCCTCGCGGGCCACCTGATCGAATGCGGCACGCAGACCACGGGCGGCAACTACACCGACTGGGAGTCCGTGCCCGGCTGGGACGACATGGGCTTTCCGATCGCCGAATGCCGCGCCGACGGCAGCTTCGTCATCACCAAGCCCGAAGGCACGGGCGGACTCGTGTGCCCCTCCACCGTGGGCGAGCAGAATGCTCTACGAAATCGGCGACCCGCGCGCCTACATCCTGCCCGACGTGGTGTGCGACTTCACGGGCGTCACGCTCACGCAGCGCGGCCCCGACCAGGTCGAGGTCAAGGGCGCGCGCGGCCGCGCACCTACCGACCAGGCCAAGGTCAGCGTCACCTACGCCGACGGCTTTCGCGCCATGAGCCTGTTCATGATCGGCGGCATAGATGCCGGCCCCAAGGCGCACCGCGTGGGCGCCGCCATGCTCGCGCGCCTGCGCCGCTATTTCGCGCAGCGCGGCTGGCCCGACTTCTCCGAAACCAGCGTCGAAGCCATAGGCGCCGAAGACACCTACGGCCCGCATGCGCGCTCCACTTCTCGTGAAGTGATGCTCAAAGTGGGCGTGCGCCACCCCATGAAGGACGCGCTCGAGCTGTTCTCGCGCGAGGTGGCTCCGCTCGCGCTGATGTCGGCCCCAGCGATCACGGGCTTCACCGGCGGGCGCCCCAAGGTGCAGCCCGTCGTGCGCCTGTTCTCGTGCCTGGTGCCCAAGGGGCAGGTGGTGGCGAGCATAGACATGGGCGAGCAGACCGTGTCCGCGCCGCAATGGAGTGGCCAGCCCTTCAACCCCGCAAGCCTGCCCACCGTCACGGGCCCGCTGCCCGCCGCCAACGCCTTTGCGCGCGGCGTGCGCACCGTGCCGCTCGTCAAGCTCGCGTGGGGGCGCAGCGGCGACAAGGGCGATGCGGCCAACATCGGCATCATCGCGCGCCGCCCCGAATACCTGCCCTTCATCCGCGCCGCGCTGACCGAGCAGGCCGTGGCCGGCTATTTTGCGCACCTCGTCAAAGGCAAGGTCGAACGTTTCGACCTGCCAGGCACGCATGCGCTGAACTTCCTGTTGCAAGAAGCCCTCGGCGGCGGCGGCATCGCCTCGATCCGCATGGACCCGCAAGCCAAGGCCTACGCGCAGATGCTGCTCGACTTCCCCGTGCCCATCCCCGCCGAAATGGCGCTCTGATGGGCACGCTTTTCCCTTCCCCCACCCCCTGACACCGAGGAGATAGACCATGAACGCACCCATCAAGCCCAGCACCGCCATGGAGGCCCTGCAAGCGCGCATCCGCGACATCCAAGAAGCCACACGCGGCGTCACGGCCCAATACGACCGCGCCTACATCCTGCAGTGCATCAAGGAAGACCGCTTCCCCGACGAGCTCTGGGCCAAGCTCGGTGAATTCGGTCTGCTGGGCCTGTCGATCCCCGAGGAATACGGCGGCTCGGGCGGCGGCGTGCTCGAAATCACCGCGCTCAATGAAGCCCTGGCCCTCGCGGGCGTGCCCACGCTGTTCCTCGTGGTCACGGGGCTGGGCCGCGTGCCCATCGTGCGCAACGGCACGCCAGAGCAGATCAAGAAATACGTCACCCCGACCTGCACCGGCGAGAAAAAAATGTGCTTTGCCATCACCGAGCCCAACGCCGGCACCAACAGCTTCGCGATGACCACGCTCGCCACACCGAACGGCAAGGGCGGCTGGACGCTCAATGGCCAAAAGGTATTCATCTCCGGCGCACGCGACGCCGACTTCATGCTCGTCGTGGCGCGCACCACCCGCGCCGCCGAGGTCAAGAACCGCACCGAAGGCATGTCGCTGTTCGTGCTCGACATGAAGACGCCCGGCATCAAGCTGCAACAGCTCAACATCCAGGTGGAAACGGCCGAGCGCCAATACATGGTGTTTTTCGACAACGTCGAACTGCCTGCCGACGCGCTGATCGGCGAAGCCGGCAAGGGCGCCAAGGCAATGTTCGAAGGCCTGAACTCCGAACGCCTGCTCGCCGCCGGCGCCGCGCTGGGCCTGGGCGACTACGCGCTCGCCAAAGCCGTGGCGTATTCCAAGGATCGCAAGCCCTTCGGCAAGCCCATAGGCTCGTACCAGGCGCTGCAGCACCGCATGGCCATGGCCAAGGCGCAGATCGAGGCCGCACGCCTCATGACCTACTCGGCTGCCGAGCGCTTCGACGCCGGTGAGGACGCGGGTGCGCACGCCAACATGGCCAAGCTGCTCGGCTCCGAAGCCGCCGTCGCCGCGGTCGAAGCCGCGCTGCAAACGCACGGCGGCTACGGCTTCGACCGCGACTACGACGTGGTCACGCTCTGGCCCATGCTGCGCCTGCTCAAGATCGCGCCGATCAACAACGAAATGCTGCTCAACTACATCGGCGAGCACGTGCTGGGCTTGCCCAAGTCGTACTGATCCTCAATCCGGCACGGGCTTGCCTGCAGCGCAAGCCCGGCCGCATCCAAAACCACGAAGCGGGCTGCGGCCCGCTTTTGTTTTGGGAGCTGCCAGCGCAGGTGTGGTAAGCGCTGGAGCCGCTTTTTATCCAAAATTGATGGGTGTTTCAGCGCAACGGCAGGTCATTAACGCGTCACGCACAAGTCACGAATGCCGCCCATGATGGCTGCGCATGACGTGCATAGACTTGGTGTATTTCGACGCGGGCGGTGGCCACCGCGCTTCGGCGCAGGCGCTCGAGGCCGTGATCCGCGAGCAAGGCAGGCCGTGGCAGGTGCGGCTCGTAAACCTGTTCGAGGTGCTCGACCCACAAGGCTACTTTCGCAAGCTCACGGGCATGCGCCCCGAAGACCTCTACAACCGGCGCCTCGAGCGCGGCTGGACGCTGAGCTTTCGCCAGGAGCTCAAGCTGCTGCAGGCCGTCATCCGCCTCGCGCATCCGCAGCTCGTGCGCCGTCTGCAGCAGCACTGGCTGCGCACCGAGCCCGACATGGTCGTCTCGGTGGTGCCCAACTTCAACCGCGCGCTCTACGCCAGCCTTGCGGCGCTGCCCGGCGTGCCCTACGTCACCATCCTCACCGACCTGGCCGACTACCCGCCGCATTTCTGGATCGAGCGCGGCCAGGCGCAGCACTTCATCTGCGGCACGCCCAAGGCCGTGGCGCAGGCGCATGCCATGGGTTACGGCCCGGCCCAGGTGCACGCGACTTCAGGGATGATTCTGCGGCCGGATTTTTACCGCCCGTTGGACATAGATCGTGCCATCGAGCGTCGCAAGCACGGGCTGGACCCCGATCTGCCCACGGCTCTGGTGCTTTTCGGCAGCAGTGGCTCGGCGGCCATGCTGGGCATCGCCGAGCGACTCAAGGACACGCAGCTGATCCTGATCTGCGGGCACAACGAGGCGCTGGCCACCAAGCTGCGCGCATTGCCTGCGGCCGCGCCGCGGCGGGTGCTGGGCTTTACGCGCGAAATCCCGTACTACATGGAACTGGCGGATTTTTTCATCGGCAAACCGGGGCCTGGCAGCCTCAGCGAAGCGGTGCAGAAAAACCTGCCCGTGATCGTCGAGCGCAACGCTTGGACCATGCCGCAGGAGCGCTACAACACCGACTGGGTGCAGGAGCAGCAGATCGGCATCGTGCTGCGCAGCTTCCGCTCCATCCGTCGCGCCGTGGCCGAGATGGAGCAGCAGCTCGACGCCTATCGTGCGCGCGTGCGCCCGCTGGAGAACCGCGCCGTGTTCGAAATCCCTGACATCCTCGCGGGCATCCTGGCGCAGGCGCAAGGGTCGGCGCACGCGGGCACAGACGCCGCGGCGCTTGTAGGGAAAACGTGGAGTATCTCCTGATTTGATAGCTGCAAGCGCACGTTCAATAAGCGTTAGAAGCCATTTTCGCTCAAAACTCGGGCTAGCTGCGAATCAGGTGGTCGAACGCGCTGAGCGCCGCCTTGGCGCCCTCGCCCGCGGCGATGATGATCTGCTTGTAGGGCACGGTGGTGCAGTCGCCCGCGGCGAACACACCGGGCAGGCTGGTGTGGTTTTTCGCATCGACCACGATTTCGCCGAACCGCGACAGCTCCAGCGTACCTTTGAGCCAGTCGGTATTGGGCAGCAGGCCGATCTGCACGAAGATGCCTTCGAGCGCGAGCGATCGTTGCGCGCCGCTCACGCGGTCTTGGTATTGCAGGCCCGTGACCTTGTGGCCGTCGCCCATGACCTCGGTGGTTTGCGCGTTCACGATGATCTCGACGTTGGGCAGGCTGCGCAGCTTGCGCTGCAGCACTGCGTCGGCCTTGAGCTCGGGCGCGAATTCGAGCAGCGTGACGTGCGCGACCACGCCCGCGAGGTCGATCGCGGCCTCCACGCCCGAGTTGCCGCCGCCGATCACGGCCACGCGCTTGCCCTTGAACAGCGGGCCATCGCAATGCGGGCAGTACGTGACGCCCTTGGTGCGGTACTGCTCCTCGCCCGGCACGTTCATGTTGCGCCAGCGCGCGCCCGTGGCCAGGATCACGGCTTTGGCGCGCAGGCTCGCGCCGTTTTCCATGCGCACTTCGATCAGGCCGCCCGGCGTGCTCGCGGGCACCAGCGCCTGGGCGCGCTGCAGGTTCATGACGTCCACCTCGTATTCGCGCACATGGCGTTCGAGCGCGGCGGCAAACTGCGGGCCTTCGGTCTTGGGGATGGAGATGTAGTTTTCGATGTCCAGCGTATCGAGCACCTGGCCGCCGAAGCGCTCGGCCGCGACGCCCGTGCGTATGCCCTTGCGCGCGGCATATACCGCGGCCGCAGCGCCGGCCGGGCCGCCGCCGACGATGAGCACGTCGAACGGCTCCTTGGCGTTGAGCTTGGCGGCCTCGCGCGCGGCCGCGCCCTGGTCGAGCTTGGCGACGATTTCGGCAAGCTCCATGCGCCCCTGGCCGAACAGCTTGCCGTTCAAAAACACCGTGGGCACACCCATGATCTCGCGCGCCTCGATTTCATTTTGGAACAGCGCACCGTCTATGGCCGTGTGGCGGATGCGCGGGTTGAGCACGCTCATGAGGTTGAGCGCCTGTACCACGTCGGGGCAGTTGTGGCAGGTGACGGAGTAGTAGGTTTCGAACTCGTAGTCGCCGTCGAGCTCGCGGATCTGCGCGAGCAGGTCTGCGTCGGCCTTCGGGGGGTAGCCGCCCGTGTGCAACAAGGCCAGCACGAGCGAGGTGAATTCATGCCCCAGCGGCACGCCGGCAAAGCGCGGGCCCGTGGCTGCGCCGGGCTGGGTGATGAGGAAGGAGGGCTTGCGCACCGGCAGGTCGTTTTTCTCGACCACGGTGATCTTGTCGGACAGCGCGCGGATGTCTTGCAGCAGCTCGCGCAGCTCTTGCGACGCGGGCCGCTCGTCGAGCGTGGCCACGAGCTCCACGGGGCGCGTGATGCGCTCCAGGTAAGCCTTGAGTTGCGCCTTGAGGTTGTCGTCGAGCATGAGAGGACTCCTGGAATGTCAAAACTATGAGGGTGAAAAAAACCGGGCACCCGGCAACGTGCCAGGAGCCCGGTGGACGTCAAGCCGCTCAGGACGTGCGCCTGACCGGCACACTCATTGAAGGGCCAAACGCTAGCTCAGATTTTGCCCACGAGGTCGAGCGAAGGCTTGAGCGTGGCCGCGCCTTCGGTCCACTTGGCGGGGCAGACTTCACCGGGGTGGGATGCCACGTACTGCGCGGCCTTGACTTTGCGCAGCAGCTCTTCGGCGTTGCGGCCAATGCCTTCAGCGGTGATTTCCATGGCCTGGATCACGCCTTGCGGATCGACGATGAAGGTGCCGCGGTCTGCGAGGCCCTGGCCGGGGCGCAGGACTTCGAAGTTGGTGCTGATTTCCCAGGTCGGGTCGCCGACCATGGTGTATTGGATCTTGCGGATGGTGTCCGAAGCGTCGTGCCAGGCCTTGTGCACGAAGTGCGTGTCGGTGGACACGGAATAAATTTCCACGCCCATTTTCTGGAACTCGGCGTAGTGGTCGGCCATGTCGCCGAGCTCGGTCGGGCACACAAAAGTGAAATCCGCCGGGTAGAAGAAGAACACCGCCCACTTGCCCTTGACGTCGGCGTCGGTGATTTCGATGAACTTGCCACCCTTGTAGGCCATGGCTTTGAAAGGCTTGATTTGCGTGTTGAGTACGGACATTTCAGTTTCCTTCGGTTGAGTTGCTGAACACGGATGCAAGTCTAGACGCAAACTTGCCATCAAGCCAATTGATAGCCTGCATGCCATCGATTGGGTTTTTTAATGTATCGCATCCCTTATGATTGTATAGACTCCCTCCACTATCCCACTGTTCATGGCCACGTGCCATTGGTGGCAGGGCTTGGCATCGGGGCGCTTGTCGGCGCCCTGGTAGCCCGCATCTGCAAACACGTCCGCTTCCTGCCCGTGCAGCAGGCTGTTGGCCTCGGTGACGTCGGCCACGTTGCCCGCGGTGCAGCGCACGGTGTGCACCAGCCCGCTGTCGGCGTCTGCGCCGATGTGGGCTTTCATGCCGAAGTGCCATTCATTGCCTTTTTGGCTCGAGTGCATCTCGGGGTCCCGCGCTTTGTCTTTGTTCTTGGTCGAGCTCGGTGCGGCAATGAGCGTGGCATCTACGGCGGTGCCGGCCCGCAGCAGCAGACCGCGCTGCTCGAGCAGTTCGTTGACTGTGGCCAGGATCTGCTCGGCCAGCTTGTGTTTCTCCAGCCGGTGGCGAAAGCGAAGGATGGTGCTTTCGTCGGGTAGGCGCCCAAAGGCCGGCAGTTGGGCGAACTCGCGGTACAGCGGTGTGTCGAAGAATGCCTCTTCCATCGCTTGGTCGCCCAGATTGAACCATTGCTGCATGAAGTGGATGCGCAGCATGGTCTGCAGCGCAAAGGGTGGGCGTCCTTTGATGCCTTCGCTGTAGTAGGGCGCAATCAGCTGCTCCAGCTCATCCCAGGGCACTACCTTGTCCATCTGTTCGAGGAACACTTGCTTGCGCGTCTTGCGCACCGTGAGATTCAGCTCGAGGCTGGCTTGTTTCATGGGTTCAGAGGATGCCATCTTTTGCTTACACCTACCTAACTTTTGACGGGGTTTTGCAGGATTTCCCTAGAAAATGTTCCCAGCCCCACATCGAAAACCCCATACATTGTCACGTGGGATGAAGACTGCGCTTGTACGCTTGCAGAACAAAGCGCCAACACTCCAGCAATTGCGCTTGCGAGTTTGCTATTTTTAACAACTTTCATTTGTCTCCTACCTCTCATAAATATATACTCTTTACAGAGCCGAATAGCACAAAGGCACACGACTTTCCTCGATAGTTTGCTATGCGTTTTGAGCGCATCTCCGCAATGTCGCTGTAGCGTGCACACTTTGCGCACCTCTAAATTAGCAAAATTTCCACGCAAAGCAGTCAAGAAAAACCCTTTCTAGGGAAAACCTTTTTTTTATTCGCTTTTCTGGTGGTTTTTGAAACGCACGCCCCATGTCCCGCCAACGCCCTCCTGCCCCCTTGCCCATGCGCGCGGGTGTGAGTCCGAGTTGTGTGGCGCTGCCTTCACGCGGCAGTGGCACCGTGCTGGACCACTTGGGCGAGCGCCTGCCTGCGCTCAGCCGCGCCGCGTGGCAGCAGCGCATGGAAGCGCACGAAGTGGTCGATGAACGCGGCGCAGCGGTTACGCCGGAGCGGCCTTTCGAGCCCGGCTTGCGCATTTTTTATTACCGCCACCTGGAGTCGGAGCCGGGGATTCCGTTTACCGAAGAAGTGCTCTACCAGGACGCGCATTTGCTCGTCGCGGACAAGCCGCATTTCATGCCCGTGACGCCGGGCGGACGCTATCTGCAAAACAGCCTGCTGGTGCGCCTCAAACGCCGGCTCGGCTTGGCGGAACTTTCGCCGCTGCACCGCATAGACCGCGACACTGCCGGGTTGGTGTTGTTTTCAGTGCAGCAGCGCACGCGCGGGGTTTACCAGGCGCTGTTTCGCGAGCAGCGCATCACCAAGCAGTACGAGGCCGTGGCCGGCTGGCGTGCGGATCTGCTCTTTCCGCGCGAGCACCGCAGCCGCCTCGTGGAAAGCCCGCAGTTCTTTCGCATGCTTGAGGTGCCTGGCGCGCCCAACAGTTGTACGCGCATGGCGTTGCTCGAAGTGGCGGGCTGCTGGGCACGCTACCGGCTCGAGCCCGTCACCGGCAAGCGCCACCAGTTGCGCGTGCACATGGCCGCGCTGGGCCTGCCGCTGCGCCACGATGCGTTCTACCCCGAGGTCAACGACCCGCCCGAGGGCGACTTTTCTCGCCCGCTGCAGCTGCTCGCGCGCACCCTGCACTTTACCGACCCGCTTACGGGTGCGCCGCGCTGCTTCGAGAGTCAGCGCCAATTGCTGCCGTGGGGCGCAGGGCCGCAGCAAGGGCCTGCGGGCACTTTGGGCGAAGACAAATGAAATGTTGGTTTGGAGCGGGCGATGGGAATAAATCCGCGCATCCAACCCATTGATTAAAAATGGATTTTCCCGGTTCGGCGCACTGCAACCGGCCAGTCAGTGTACCAGTTCCAGCCATCTGGCGACAGACGTGTGTCCACAGCTGTCTTCCTACGGCTACTGGAAGCCATGGCTGGCCCGCCGGGAGCGTTGACCTCACTTATTTGCTGCGCTGCCGCCTTGCGAACGCAGGCGAGCGATGCACCGCTCCAAGGACGGCGACAAGGCGTCATTGCTCGGGCGCAGCAGGTAGGTATTGATCACAGCCGAATCCACCGCCAAGGGCCGGGCAACCACATCAGTGCGCTGACTGGTTGCCATCCTCGCCGCCGTCGTGAAGCCAATGCCGTAGCCTGCTCCGACCAGCGTAAGCAACATGTCCAAAGACGACGCGTGCTCGACAATGTTTGGCTCCCGCTCCAATGGTCGAAGAAGACGTGTCAGCTCGCGGCAGTAGCCCTCGCACACCTGCGGATCACACAGGATCAGCGGATGATCCCCGAGCTTGTGAAGCGGTATCTCCTTATGGGCAAGCAACTCGTGGCGGATTGGCATGGCGATCACCAATGGGTCTTGCCAGATCGGTTCGGCACATATGCCATCGCCAACTTCGGCCGTGTGAGCGAACCCTATCGTGAAATCGCCGGACCGCAGCCCGCGCAACTGCTCAGCCAGCGGGACTTCGGACAGTCGCACCTCAATCTCGGGCTCATCCTCGCGGCAATGGGCGAGGAACGAAGACAGCCGCTGATCGGCTGCGCCATCGGATATGGCGATGCGTAGGCTGCCTTTTTGACCAGCCGCGATGGCCCTGACGTTTTCTCTGGCCTGATCCAAAACAGTGAAGAGTCTGCGGATATCCAGCAAAAAAGCAGCGCCTGCCGGAGTGAGCCGAGTTCCACGCCGGTCCCTATCGAAAAGGCTGACCCCCAGTTCGTCTTCCAGCTCCTTGATGGCTCGGGACAGTGGGGGCTGCTCAATATGCAGCCGCTCGGCGGCTCGGGTGAAATGCAGCTCTTCGGCCAGTGCCGTAAAGCAACGAAGGTGTCGCAACTCCATGTAGGGCATGCCTCCCGGATCGTATGTTGAAGTCCTGAAAATCAAGTGACCATTTCGACCTCCTGCTTGGTCACCTCAATCAGCCCTCCCCACAGCTATCAGTCGTCCTGGGTTGCCGCTCAAAAATGCCGCGCGATGCCCACTTCGCTTCGATGGCTGGCGCGTCGGCAGATCACACAAGGCCGCGCAGCCCAAACAGTCAAGCGCCCCACTCCTCGGCTACTTCAGCCAAGCCAGATCACTCATTCCACATCAAAAATGGTCATCATAATGCAGCATACCAGCAAAACAACATAGATTGATAGACGACTTCCCACGCAGACCATATACTTTCTGAAACAACCGATACAAGCATTCGCTGACCCGAACGAGCCAACCAGGATGTCCCACGAACAGCTTGCAGATCTAACCCAGCCACAGCGCGACCGGCTCGCGTTCGTGGAGTTGCGCGTGCGCTTCATTGGGGAGATGCGCCGCCAGGACTTGGTCACGCGGTTTGGCATCCAGTCCGCTGCCGCATCCAGAGACTTGGCGCTGTACAAAGAGCTGGCTCCCGGCAACATCGACTACGACGCCAGAGGCAAGTCCTATGTACTGGGGCCTAGCTTTCAGCCCGTCTTCGACTTCCCGCCGGAGCGGGTACTCTCATGGCTGACTCAGGGCTTCGGTGACGGCGAGCCAATGCGGCTCAAGGCGTGGGTCGCCAGCGAAAGTCCGTCCCGGCTCACCCACCCTGACTTGGACATCCTGGCGCATGTGACCCGGGCAATCCACCAGGAATGCCCGCTGAGCATCGAATACCACTCCATTTCAAGTGGTCGCACGGAGCGCGAGATCGTCCCGTTTGCGCTGATCGACAACGGTCTGCGCTGGCACGTTCGCGCCTTCGATCGCAAGTCCCAGGATTTCCGGGACTTCGTCATAACCCGGATCAAAAGTCCCGTCATCCTCAAGGGCCAGCCAGTGGCTCCCCATGAGATGAGCGATCAGGACATCCAGTGGACCCGGATCGTGGAACTGGAGTTGGTCCCGCACCCCGATCAACCGCGCCCCGAGATCGCAGAGATGGACTACGGCATGACCGGCGGCATGGTGAAGATGAAGCTCCGTGCAGCGACGGCTGGCTACATCCTGCGCAAGTGGAGTGTCGACTGCTCCGCAGACCACAGCCTTCGCGGACCGGAGTTCAGGCTGTGGCTCAAAGACCACTTGGCCTTGTACGGCGTCAAGAACGCCGTGCTGGCACCAGGGTATGCGGCCTTGGATGCCGCTCGGGCGGGAGCGGAATGTGACTGAACCTGGACTTACGCAAACAAGGATGCAGCGGGGTGTTTTGCCACGGGATGAACCGCCTTGCCTAACCCCGCAGTTTGCGTAAGTCGTGTGAACAATGGATGCCACTGCTTGCGCTGATCGCGTCGGCAGCACAAACGAACTACGAGAATTGAGATGAAGGAATCCTACCTACCAACATTGCTGCAAATGAGGATGCTTGTCGGCTTCCTTGGCGAGCGTGCTCAGTGCGCCTGGTGGCCAACGGCGTTCTATGAGGCATCAAGCAGGCTCTTCCTGGAGCCGGTCTTCTCGAAAACGTCTCGCCTGGCTCAGTACCACGGCGTGTTGGAAGCCGCCAGACGATTACACAACGAGCATCTGAGCGTCGGCAGCTACCACCTGTTCCGGTTGCCCGAGGAAGTCGAGCAAGACCTGCACGCGACCGTGCAAAGCAGTGTGGGAGAAGAACTCGCCAGTCAGGTGCCACAAAACAAAGAGGCTGCTTTGGATGCGTTGAAGCGCTTGGCCGCCACGGGCGGCACGTCCAGCGTGGGTCCAGCGGCGGTCGGAAGCATCAAGGATCTCGATTCCACCAGTACCCTGAAGGCCATCGCAGCCGCCTACCTATCGGCGTTCATTCAGAACACCAAAGCTTATCCGTATCTGGTGGGATGATCTTGATCGCGCAGAAGATTTACGACACGAATCTGGCTATGGGGCTGGGTCTCATCGAGGAGACTAAAGCGCTGCTGCAAGTTTGGGTTCCGCTGATGGATGCGCCTGCGCTTTACCAAAAAGTGCTGGCATCCGGTCTGCTGTCACAGGTTTCAGCCTATCGTCTCAGAAATATCGTAGTCCGCTGCTTCGGTAATCGATATCTTGTGGACGGAAGTGAGCCGGCCAGCACGTTGAAAAGACTTTTGCCTTCGCTGACATCGGCTGAAGCGGCGCAGCTTTTCTTTATCTATACCTGTCGTGCGAATCCGATTCTTTATGATTTTGTCCGAGAGGTTTACTGGCCGAGTTATGCGTCGGCGGCTAAATTAATTTCGAAACAGAGTGCAGAGGATTTTGTTCGCAGAGCCATTGATGACAACAAAACTCCATCTCGGTGGGCCGACGGGCAGATTGAGCGCTTGGGGAGATATTTGACAGGTTGTTGTTCTGACTTTGGTTTGTTGGGGCGGCCATCTAACAGGCTGCTGAAATACTCCCCCTCGTCACAACCCAGCAGACGTTTTGGCAAGACAATCGAGGCAACCCAACCGACCAGACAGACGAGCCAGACATGCGCGGAGCCGACACCTTCAGCGAGAGCCTGTTCACCATGCGCCACCTCGATGACTTCGTGCCCGCCGATCACCCCTTGCGCGTGATCCGTGTGATGGTCAACAAGGCCCTGGCGAACATGGACGGGCTGTTTGCTCAGATGTATGCGGCCGACATCAAAGGCGGGCGGCCCAGCATTGCTCCCGAAAAACTGCTGCGCGCCATGCTCATTCAGGTGCTCTACAGCGTGCGCTCGGAGCGCCAGCTCATGGAGCAGACCCAATACAACCTGTTGTTTCGCTGGTTCATCGGCTTGGCCATGGACGACGCAGTCTGGGTGCCTACTGTGTTCAGCAAGAACCGCGAGCGCCTGATTGAGCACGATACGGTCATCGAGCTCTTCAACCAGATCGTGCAGCAAGCCCAGGAGCGGGAATTGTTGTCGGGCGAGCACTTCAGCGTGGACGGCACCTTGATCCAGGCCTGGGCAGGCCACAAGAGCTTCGTGCGCAAAGACCGCCAGGGCGATGGCGATACCGATGCGGGCAACTTCAAAGACCAAAAGCGCAGCAACGACACCCACGAATCCACCACGGACGGGGACGCGCGGCTGTATCGCAAGGGCAAGACGGCCAGTGAGTTGCGCTTCATGGGCCACACGCTCATGGACAACCGCCACGGCCTGGTGGTCAGTGCCGTGGTCACCCGGGCGGGCGGGCATGCAGAGCGTGAAGCGGCCAAGGCCATGATCAATGATGCCCGTCAGGCACTACCAGGGGACGAGCCGATCACCATCACGCTGGGAGCAGACAAAGGTTACGACGCCAAGGAATTCATCGAAGCCCTGCAGGAGATGAACGTGCTGCCCCATGTGGCACAGAACAAGTCAGGACGTCAATCTGCGGTGCCCGAGGCAATTGCAGGCAGCGAAGGCTACGCCATCTCCCAGCAAAAGAGAAAGCTGATCGAGCAGGGCTTTGGCTGGGCCAAGACGGTGGGGCACATGCGCCAGGTGCTGGTGCGCGGAATCAAAAAAGTGGACCAGATGTTTGTGCTGACGATGGCGGGCTACAACCTCACGCGGTTGCGCAGCTTGGGGCAAATCCGTCTGCAGGGGCAGATGTGATGGAAAAAGCGCAAGAAAACGGGTTCGGGGAGACGAAAAACGTCCATATGGGACGCTAAATTTCAAGATGCGGAAGGTTGGCGCCAGAAATACGTGAAGAGCACTGGAAGATGCGCGTGTGCGGGGGAGTATTTCAGCAGCCTGATAAAGATGGGCGACAGATTCTTCCTTTCCGTATCGAACAAAAGGTAATTGCTTACCTCTCCTACGAGCTGCACTTTTCCGGCGTCGGCGACAACGCCCTGCTCACCCACGAAGACTGGCAGCTATTCGGCCTGGCGCGCGAAGACGTGCTCGAACAGCTCAAGCGGCTCTCGCTGAAGGGCTTGCTGATCGTCCAGGCGGCGGGCGACTTGGTCCGGGTCAGCTGGAAACAACACGACATGGAGGCGTTCTGCGATGTCCTCGCTCAAAGCTGATTTCGACGAACTGCGCGAGCGCATCCGGCATGGGCGCGAGCTCGGCCATGCGAGCTTCGAGCCGATTTACTATCTGATCTTTCCGCCAGAGCAGATCCTCGAGGTGAAGCGGCAAACGCCTGCCTGGGTGGCCAAACTCCACCAAGAAGGCTGGGACGTGCACACGTTTTCCATCGCCGAACAGATATGGGCCTTGCTCAAAAACGACCCGCTCTGGTCGCTCTGCGTGATGGAGGACAAGTCCGCTCCACTGGATTGGCCACGCACCAACAAGGCCCTGGCGGACATCCTGACGGCTGAAAACGGCCTGCTGAAGCGCCTTGAAGAGGCCCTGCAGCCTCTGGAGGGCCAGCAGTGTTGATTTCCACCGAATTCTGACCCACCGTTTCCATCCAATATTGACCCACCCTGGATAGAGCCTTGGGGGGGCTCACGGTGTGGATAACTTCTTGGTTTTGGACTCCTTCTTGATGGGTTGAGCGGAGCTGTTCTTGAACCGGTAGCTGTCGTTGCCGGTCTCAAGGATATGACAGTGATGCGTGAGTCGGTCCAGCAGCGCGGTGGTCATCTTGGCATCGCCGAACACGCTGGCCCATTCGCTGAAGCTCAGGTTTGTCGTGATGACCACGCTGGTGCGCTCGTAGAGCTTGCTGAGCAGGTGGAACAGCAAGGCGCCACCCGTTGCACTGAAGGGCAGATAGCCCAACTCGTCGAGCACCACCATGTCCATGTGGGCCAAGCGGTGGGCCATCTGTCCGGTTTTGTTGCAGACCTTCTCTTGCTCGAGCATGTTGACCAGCTCGACCGTGGAGAAGAAACGCACCCGGCGCCGATGGTGTTCGACAGCCTGCACCCCGATGGCGCTGGCCAAGTGGGTCTTGCCGGTGCCCGGACCGCCGACCAGCACCACGTTCTCAGCCCTGTCCATGAACTCGCAGCGGTGCAGCTGACGCACCAGGGCTTCGTTGACCTCACTGTTGCTGAAGTCGAAGCCTGCCAGGTCCCGGTAGGCCGGCAGCTTGGCCTGCTTGAGCTGGTAGGCCACGGCCCGCACCTCGCGCTCGGCCGTCTCGGCTTTGAGTAACTGCGAGAGCATCGGCTGAGCCGCTTCAAAGGCCGGCGCACCTTGCTCGGCCAATTCGGAGACGGCTTGCGCCATGCCGAACATTTTGAGTTCGCGCAGCATGATGACGATGGCTCCAATGGCGGGGTCATGACGCATGGCGCACCTTCCTCTCCGACGCACGCAGGTCGTCATAGCGGTTCACGTTGGCCAGCGGTTCACGAACGAGGCGCAGCGCCTGCGGAGCAGTCACCGGGGGTGGTGGCGCCTTGCTGTCGAGCAGCCGGTGCAGCACATTGAGCACGTGCATCTTGGTCGGCACACCTGCCTCCAGGGCCAGCTCAACGGCGGTCAGCACCGCCTGCTCGTCGTGGTGCAGCACCAAAGCCAACACCTCGACCATCTCGCGGTCGCCACCGGGCTGCTTGAGCAGAGCCGCCTGCAGTTGCCGCAAGGCCGCTGGCAGTTCGGCGAACGGGGCGCCGTTGCGCAGCGCTCCTGGCTTGCGTTGCAGCACGGCAAGGTAATGGCGCCAGTCGTAGACGGTGTGGCCTGCGCTGTCGTGGCGGCGGTCGATGACGCGCGGATGTTCGCAGAGCAATTGGCCCTCGGCCGCCACCACAATCCGCTCGGCATAGACACGCAGGCTCACTGGTCGGTTGGCGTACGAGGCAGGCACGCTGTAGCGAACGCGCTCGAAGGTCACCAGGCACGTGGGCGAGACGCGCTTGGTGTGCTCAACAAAGCCATCGAAAGGACGCGGCAGCGGCATCAGCAGCGCCCGCTCCTGCGCCCAGATGTCGGCGATGGTGCCCGGCAGCTTGCCGTGGTCAATCTCGTGCCACAGGGCCGTGCAACGCGCCTCCAGCCAGTCGTTCAAGGCCGCCAGCGTGGCGAAGGCCGGCACGTGCTGCCAGAGCCGGTGGCGCGCATCGCGCACATTCTTCTCGACTTGCCCCTTCTCCCAGCCAGAGGCCGGGTTGCAGAACTCCGCCTCGAACAGGAAGTGGCTGACCATGGCGCCAAAGCGCGCGTTCACATCGCGCTCCTTGCCACGGCGTACCTTATCGACGGCGGTCTTCATGTTGTCGTAGATGCCGCGCCTGGGTACGCCACCGAGCACGCGAAACGCGTGGTTGTGGGCGTCGAACAGCATCTCGTGCGTCTGCAGCAGGTAGGCCCGCACAATGAAAGCGCGGCTATGGCTGAGCTTGGTGTGGGCCACCTGCAGCTTGGTGCGTTCGCCGCCGATGACGGCCCAGTCTTCGCTCCAGTCGAACTGGAACGCCTCACCGGCACCGAAAGTCAGGGGCACGAAGGTGCCACGGCCGGTAGTTCGCTCGGCTTCCTGCCGCTTGACCTGCCAAAGACGCGCGAAGGCGGCCACGCGGTTGTACGAGCCGTTGTAGCCCAGCGCGGCCAGGTCGGCGCACATTCGTTTGACCGTGCGCCGCTGTTTGCGCGATTTGCCGGCCTCGGTCTTGAGCCAGCCTGCCAATTTGTCTGCGAACGGGTCGAGCTTGCTGGGGCTCACGCGCTTGGCATAGCGCGGCTCGACCGTATCGGCCCGAAGGTACTTCTTGATGGTGTTGCGAGACAGCCCGGTGCGCCGCGCTATCTCGCGAAGGGACAGATGCTCTCGCAATGCCCAACGCCTGATGACACTCAATGTCGCCACGTCAATCACTCCTGTACTCCTGCCACTAAAAGCAGCAGGTTAGGGTTCTTACGTGGGTCAGATTTGGATGGAAATCACCCTTGAAGGTGGGTCAGTTCTGGATGGAAATCAACAGCCTCGACTTCTATCAAAAGCCAGCGGGTTGGTTCGAGGTTGGCGCAAATGATCTGAGCCTGCGCAAGTGCCTAGAGACAAAGGTGGATATTTTCCGGGGTTAGAGCCGATCCGGGCATTCCTATCGGGTATCTGTAGGCGTGAGGTTCATCGCTGTCAAATAGGGATTGTTTGGCGGCGCTTCATCAAAGATCAGTTGTGGACGGGTCAGCAGATAGCCATGCAGTCGCCGTGATTTTCGAGGGCCTTTCACTTCGCAGGTCCAGATGTTCAGTCCGTTGGGCTGCTTGCGATGCAGTTGCAGCCGCTCGAAGCGCTTTTGCACCCACTGCCAATCCTGCTGGCTTTCTTGTTTCGCCATCGTGCCTACTTGCGGGTGCTCCTGCGCGTAACGCTGGAAGACGCCGGGGCTGACGAGGTAGGCGGTGTCGCCCACAGTATGCACGAGCGCCTTGGCGTCGTTGATGATGAGCCGCCGCGAGGCGACGCCCTGTTGCAGCCATGCCATGAAGTGTTCACCGGATGGCTGCGCGGCCGTGTACGCGGTCGCTGGTGACGGAGGCTTCGCCAGAGGCGGTGAAGGTGTTTCGGGGACTGCGGCAGGCGCTTCGACCGAGGCGGCTTCTGCATCCTGCCGGACGGCAAGCAAATCACCCATTCCCACCATCGCGAGCATGTCTTCCATGACATCGGGCCCGGCATGGGCAGCGGGCTGTTGAAGCGTGGCAGCGCCGCCGCCGACGTCCGTCCACGGAGCGGACTGCTGATCTTCGGCAGGAGGCATTGCCGCGATTACCGGCGTTTGCCCCGAGGCATCGGCATCTTTGTCGGCCAGTGTCGTGTCGATCGCCACCGACCCGGCGAACGACTTCGGCCGCTCTCCAGGCTCCCAGATCAGCGCAGGTGCGAGCCGCAACAGGGTGAACGAGTGCGACCAGCCGGTCGAACTGGTCACGGTCGCGCGCCAGATCGCCTTGCCATCGGGCGTCGGCTGCAACATGCCATGGTCCTGGAGCACGTTGAACACGGCGGTGTTGTTCGCCGGGATGCCATCGACGCCCTGGGACAGCAGATGCGCTCGCAGCTTGTCCGAGACTGTCTTGCTAACCAGCCATAGCGCATCCTCGGTGAGCCAGCCGTCGGAGGCCTCGGGCTGGTTCAGTTTCAACTCTTCCTTGAGCAGGTAGCGCAGCCCGTCGAGCAGCTTGCGTTGCAGGGCGTGCTTGGGCGCGGTCATGGCGCGCGCAGGGTCGCCGCCCAGTTCCTGAGCCACGGATGCACGGTCGGCCTGCACGACGAGTTCGCCCAGCACCCCAGCGTGCTCGTACTGCCCGGCCAGTACGTAGAGCAGCGGCGCCCACAGGGACGGATAGCCACTGAGCCAGTCCAGCAGATCGCGGTCGAGCAGTTGCCGATACAGCAGTCCTGTCGCAGCGCTGTGGAGCCTATATTCTCGATCTTCGCGGTAGCGGAAGCGGTAGGGCTGACGCAGCGGGCCATGCCATGGGTGCCAGGTGCTGCCGTCGGCCAGCTCAATGTGCAGATCGACGGCGATCTTGCCAATGTCGTGCAGCAGGGCCGCGTAAGCGACAGCGGCGGTCCAGGCTTCAGACTGCGCAGCCTGGTCTTCGGGGTTGGCGCCGATGGGCAGCAGATGGGACTGCCGCAGCTTCAGGCTGTAGGCGACGATCTCAAGGCCATGGTCGAGCATGCCGCCTGGGTAGGCATGATGATGCGCCTCGGACGCCGGGAAGGCCTGGACCAGCTCGGCGTAGCGCTCCAGCGGCGCGCGGTACAGGGTGGCGAACTGGCGGCGAGACAGCGAGGTTCTCTGCCAAATGTGTTCCAGCAGCTTCTGTCGGCGCGGCGTGGCCAGCAGCGATGCGGCCGACTGCGGCCGCATCAACCCTTTTGGGAGGTCGGTGGCGGGTGCTGGCGATGGAGCGGCGGCGACCAGGGGCCGTTTTCGCTGGAACAGAAAGAGCATGCGGGTGTCCTGGTGACGGGCCGACCGGGAGGCCTTTTCGCCTTTTCGAGGTAGGGCCTTTCCCCTTGCCCCCCGTTCCTTTGCCCTTTCGGCCCTTTGGCCGGTACAGCCTTTGGATATAGAGCGGCGAGTACTGACCGTCCACCATCAATGTGGGGTTCAACGAGGCCGGATTGATGCAGGAAGGCTCACTGTTCCCACCCTAGGATGAGGTTCAATGTTGAATGCCGGAGAACATCATGAGAACTCACGTTGACTTGGTAAGGAAACTTCCTTACGATACAGGCATTGCTATCAGGAGAATCCCCATGCCTTCCATTCACGAAGTTGCCACGCTGACATCCAAGGGGCAGATCACGCTGCCCAAGTCCATCCGCCAGGCGCTGGGTGCCGATACCGGCAGCAAGCTCGCATTCGAGCTTCGCGGCGGTGAAGTCGTCGTGACCCGTGCCGATGCCAAGCACGAAGACCCGGCCATTGCCGCATTCCTGGCCCTGCTGGCACGCGACATTGAGGCAGGTCGGAATGTTCGTGGTCTGCCCGAGGGGCTGGCTCGCACGATGCTGGAGCATGCGGGCCACAAGGTGGACCTGGGCGACGATTTCGATGAGGACGTGGAAATCTGATGCAACAGCATGGCTGGACACTGCTGTTCCACGACAACCTGATCGAGCAGATGATGAAGCTGCGCGCGGCTGTGCTGCGCGCCCAGGAGAACGACCCGCAGGGGTTCGGGTCCAACGCCAGCGTCAAGTTCTTCCGGGCCTTGGTCCAGTTGATACAAGACGTGGTGCCGAGTGATCCGGCGCGCGACGAGTACCGCCAGGGCAATACCATGGGGCCGGCCTATCGCCACTGGCGGCGAGCCAAGCTCGGAAGGCGCTACCGGTTGTTCTTCCGGTACGACTCGAAGGCGAAGGTCATCGTGTACGCCTGGGTCAACGACGAGCAGACCCTGCGGTCATCGGGCAGCAAGTCGGACCCTTACGCGGTGTTCGAGAAGATGCTCGGACGTGGAAATCCGCCAGACGACTGGAACGCATTGGTCGAGGCAAGTAAACCGGATTGGAGCAAGCGGGAATAGGCATTCCTCATGTAGCAGGAGACGACCATGACTACGACAACCCGCATCAGCATCGCAGAACGCCTCGGCCGTACCCTCGGCCGCAGATGGCGCGCCTATGCGCGCGGCGAGCGGCAGGCGTCGAACTGGTTGGTGTCCAAGGGCATGCCGCGAGCTGGCGCTACCGCGCTCGTGTGGGTAGCCAAGCTGGCTGTACTGGGGATGCTGCTCTACGTTGCGTTTTGGTTCGCACTCGTGCTGCTGGGCGTTGCGGCGGTGGGATGGGCTGCTGCCAATGCTTCGGATGAAGACGAGTGGCTTTTCACCGACCTCACCGAGCTGCGCAAGACGCCAGGCTACGATCCCAACCTGTACAACGACACGTCGCACGAGTTGTACACCGACGACTGACCGGCCTCGCGCTATTTCAGCTTTCCTCCGGTGAGCGCCCCGGCACCCTTGCCACCAGCTTGGCCGGCGCTCTTGCTGCCATCGGAAAGCCCCTGGATGACGTGTCCGGCCCGAATCCCAACCCAGGTAAGGCTCGCCAGCCAGAATCCCGGTAGAACCAGGAACATCGTGCCCATGACGAACATCAAGAGCATGTCGCCGAAGGCGTTGTTCAACCCCACCAGCGGGTCAAAGTTGGTGTGCGGCCGGTTCCAGCCAAAGCCCCAGCCATAAAGCGCGTCCAGAATCGTTGAATCGATCCAGCGTGCGAGCTGGAACCAGAAATCCGTGAAGAACAGCGCGAACTGCACGACGCTGACGGTGACGACCGTCTTCAGGTCGTAGGTGCCCACAACCAGCACGAGCGGGATGCAGATGACCAGCGCCATCTTGAGCAAGGCGAGCACCATGGGCAGGGCCTGCCGCACAACGTCCATGGCCGGAAACGCGGCAGTCGCCCCGACGGCCATCCCAACGTCGCCCGTGGCCCGCGTCACGATGTTCGGCAGGATCTTGTCGATCTGGCCGCCGTAGTCCGTATAGATGCTGCCCTGGTTCAGTTTCTGCTGCCGCGGTGACGCGATGGCGCGGATCACCGAATCGTCCACCTCGGCCCGGCTGAGGAACCCGGCCCAGCCCGCCAAACGATTCAGCAGGCTCGGGGCTACCTGACCCAGCAGGCGTGCCCGCAGGCCGTTGTTGCCGTCTGACCACCACTGCCTGCAAGTCGGGTAGCCGCCACCATTGGCAACCTGCGCGAGGCCAGCATCGCGGGTGTCGTCATAGGGCCATGCCTCGCGTGGCGTGCTGGAGCGGTAGCTGTCGTAGTAGCCGCCCGTGTCCGTGAAAAACCTCGACCCGATCCAGGTCACGTCGTGCATCTGCTGCTCATCGAGCTGAGGGCGTTGCATGAACAACTTGGCACGCGCCGGTCCGTAACAGTCCCGCGAGAAATCCGCCACTTCCTGAGCCAGCACCGGGTCGTCGATGCGCGTGGCGTCGATCTCCATGCGCATCTGCCGAAGGTCCGTACCGCAGGGGATCGCTGCCACCGAGGCACCCGTGACTGCGCGCGAGAGCGCGTGCATGAAGGCCCACCAGACCGGCACCTTCGCCGACTGGCTGTTGATGGTGCTGAAGGACTGTGACCAGCCGGTATCCGTGGGCTGCGGCACGCTGACCTGGCATTGCGCCGAGCGCGAGTTGTCGTACTGGATGGTGTTGAGGTCCACGTCGATGAACGGAATGCCCGCGAACATCACCACGACGATCGCGACGAACACCCGGTTCTCGATACGGACGGCATGTTGACGCCGACCGAAAATTGAGCCGCTTTTTGGTGTGATGCCGATCCAAATTTGAGCCAGGTGTTTTACCTACCCTGCTGTTTTTTGCAGCAAGGGACTGAAGAGGGTGATCACCATGGACATGATTGGCAAGATTCGGCGGATGCACAGCCGGGACAAGAAGACGCAGAGGGAGATTGCGAGGGCAACGGGGCTGTCGCGCAACACGGTGGCCAAGTGGTTGCAGGAGTCACAGCCGGTGGAGCCCAAGTACCGCCGGGAGGCGGCCAAGGCGACCAAGCTGTCGGCGCACGAGGCCGAGCTGATCCAAGCCTTGAAGGCCGATGCGAATCGGCCCAAGAATGAGCGGCGAACGGCCAAGGCTTTGTTCGCGCAGATCAAGGCGGCGGGCTACGAGGGCGGTTACTCACGGGTGACGGACTTCATCCGCAAGTGGCGTCAGGGCGAAGGCCAGGGGGCGGCGAACAAGGCCTTTGTGCCTCTGACGTTTGAGCAGGGCGAGGCCTTCCAATTCGACTGGAGCGAAGACAGCCTGCTGGTTGGCGGCGTGTACTACCGCATGCAGGTCTCACACATGAAGCTGTGTGCCAGCGGCGCGTTCTGGCTGGTGGCCTATCCCAGCCAGGGCCACGAGATGCTGTTTGATGCGCACACACGCAGCTTCGCAGCGCTGGGTGGCGTGACCCGCCGGGGCATCTACGACAACATGAAGACAGCGGTCGACAAAGTCAAGAAGGGCAAGGGCCGCGTGGTCAACGCCCGCTTTGCGGCGATGTGCGCGCACTACCTGTTCGATGCGGATTTTTGCAACCGGGCCAGTGGCTGGGAGAAGGGGCGCGTCGAGAAGGACGTGCAAGACAGCCGTCGACGCATCTGGGTGGAGGCGGGGCAGCGGCGTTTTGGCAGCTTTGCTGAACTCAATGCCTGGCTGGGCGAGCGCTGCCGGGCCCTGTGGCAGGAGCTGCGCCACCCGCAGCACAAGGCGTTCAGCATTGCCGAGATGCTGGAGTTCGAGCAAAGCCACCTGATGCCCATGCCGGTGGCCTTTGACGGCTATGTGGAGAACCCCGCCAAGGTGAGCAGCACCTGCCTGGTGACGGTGGCGCGCAACCGCTACTCGGTGCCTTGCGAGTGGGCGGGGCAACTGGTCAGCACCCGCCTGTACCCGACGCAGATTGTGGTGGTTGCCGGCAATGCGGTGGTGGCCACGCACGAGCGGCTGAGTGATCGCAACCAGACCCGCTACGACTGGCAGCACTACGTACCGCTGATTGAGCGCAAGCCAGGCGCGTTGCGCAACGGCGCGCCCTTTGCAGACCTGCCTGAGCCGCTGCAACGAATGCGCAAGGCCCTGCTGCACCAGGACGGCGGCGACAAGGTCATGGCGCAAGTGCTGGCCGAAGTGCCCAAGCAAGGACTGGACGTGGTTCTTGTGGCCGTGGAGTTGGCCCTGGAGAGCGCGCCGCCATCGGGGCGTGTGAGCACCGAGCACGTCATCAACGTGCTGGCGCGCCTGCAAGCGCAGCCGATACCGCAGAGCGTGGAGACCACACTGCAAGTGAGCCAGGCTCCCCTGGCCGACACGGCGCGCTACGACAGCCTGCGCGCTGCCAGCGATGTGCAGGAGGCCGATCATGCGTGAGCTGGATAAGGAGCTCAAAGAGCTGCGCCTGTACGGCATGGCGGGGGCCTGGGAGGATCTGGTCAAGCAAGGCGGCCAGGCGACATTGGAGAGCTCGCGCTGGCTGTTGGAGCACCTGCTGCAGGCTGAGGCCACCGACCGGGCCATGCGCTCAATCAGCTACCAGATGCACACGGCCAAGTTCCCAGTGCACCGCGACTTGGCGGGGTTCGACTTCGAATGCTCGCCGGTGGACAAAAAGCTCATTGAGCAACTGGCCAGCATGGCGTTTGCCGAGCAGGCACACAACGTGGTGCTGGTGGGCGGGCCTGGCACGGGCAAGACGCACCTGGCCACGGCCATCGGTGTGTCGGGCATCACGCGCCAGGGCTCACGGGTGAGGTTCTACTCGACGGTGGACCTGGTCAACGCGCTGGAGCAAGAGAAGGCTCAGGGCAAGGCTGGGCGCATTGCTGCGGGCTTGCAGCGCATGGACCTGGCTCATCCTTGACGAGCTGGGCTACCTGCCCTTCAGTCAGGCGGGCGCAGCCTTGCTGTTGCACCTGCTCAGCAAGCTGTACGAGCACACCAGCGTGATGATCACCACCAACTTGGACTTCAAGGAATGGTCCAGCGTGTTCGGCGACGCCAAGATGACCACGGCCTTGCTGGACCGGTTGACCCACCACTGCCACATCGTGGAGACGGGCAACGAATCGCACCGCTTCATGCACAGCACGGCTGTGGCCAAGAAACGCATCAAGGCACGCGAACAGGCCAAGAAAGCTGAGCCGTTCTGAGCGGTGAAAGGGTAAGCCGCTACGGGCTACGCCCTGCACGGCTTACCCTCAACGACGACCACCGAGTCAGTCCAACAAGGAAAAAACAAACTCAGGCGCTACACTTATCCACAGCCAGCCTTCACAGGTTGGCCAATAGCCCTGGCTCAAAATTCAATCGGCACGGTGGCTCAATTTTGA
>CAVPUD010000141.1:0-40495 GCA_963708545.1 uncultured beta proteobacterium
CACTGCGCCGCTTAGTTCGCCAAAGCGCTTGCATTAGCCCGCGATTGTGGGAAGGACATCGCGGGTATGTCGCCCAGGCTACCGAAGCCGCTGTCAGGCAAGCCGGGTTGTACCTGAATATCCGGATGGTGGGTGTAGCAAATGAATGGCAGCAACGGATGCCGGGCCGCTTGCCACAGTGTGTGGGCACTGTGCACACTCAAACACATCACTCGATGCGGAAGGTTATTCACATGGCGCATCGGGATGTAGCCTCTTTCTGGGTACACGTCCTCGAAAAGCAGGCGCTCATATTGTCGATCCACGGGTGCGCGCGCGGTGATGACCATCCAATCGACACCCGTATGCAAGCAATACTGGAAAAATGCCTTGAACAGCACCGTGGTCACAAGGCGGCCCACTTTGTCATTGGTCACACCCAGCCGGGTCGCTTCTGCCAGCGTCTGGTGGCGCAACCAGTCTGGTAATTCCAGGGATTGCTCGAGCGTCAGCGGCTTGAAACGATTGGTTTGCACGCGCATGGTGCCCAGCGGGGAGCCGTCGAGGTGCGATTCGGCGAGCAGGATGGCCGCGCCTTCCTCATAGTCGGCAGACTCGGGCAAGCCCAGGGTCTTGGCAAACTCCGGCAGGTGACGGGCGTAGGCCGCCTGGCGGACGTGCACGGCTTTCATGAGGTCTTCGATGCTGGAGACCAGTCGGACGCTGAAAGGCAGGCGTTCCACTGGCAGGTCTGCCGCATCGACAGAAGTGGCGTCATGCGCCATTGTGGCATTTGAAAACCGCGAAGGTGATGTCGCGAATTGGGGATGAGCGGCGTGCATGAAAACCCTCCAGAGGTGTTGCGCCTGACGGCACGATGGTTTTCTGGACTGTAGGCAGCAGGGCAGGGATCAAAGCCGGAATAAGCGTCCTTTCAGGACGCCATTTCCGGCGATCGTTTGCTGCATTTACCTGTAGTGACGAAGCTGGGCGTGTGCTGCGCTATCGTTGCGCACCGTCCGCGTTGGGCCTCCCTCAGCCCAATACCTCAGGAGATTTGGATGCGTATCTTTTCCCTCTTTATGGCTGCAACAGGCGTCGGCCTTGGCCTGCTCGCGGGCTGCGCTGCGCCGTCCGGGCAAGGCAATGTGGCCTTCCCCAGCCCGGGGCCGCGCGGCGGGGTTTGCAATGCGGGGCCGGCCCAGGCCGTGATCGGCAAGCAGGGCACGGCTTCGGTGGTGGAGCAGGCGCGCGTGCTTTCGGGCGCGGCCATGGCACGGGTGCTGCGCCAGGGGCAGGCGGTAACGCTGGAGTTCAATGACGAGCGGCTGAATCTGACCGTCGATGCGCAGGGGCGCATCACGGCCGTGCGCTGCGGTTGAGAGGCTGCGCGGCCGGGGTCCGGGGAGCAGTCCGCGCGCAGCGCACCAAGAGCGCCGCGCTGACAGCGCGCTCAACTGCCGGATTGAGGTTTTATGCAGCCCCTTCGCCGCTCGCCTTGCCTTCATCCTCTGGCGCGCCTGTGGCATCGTCCTCAGTGGGTGCGGCGTGCGCTGCGCCGGACATTGGCACGGCAGGCCCATCGGCAAGGGCATTGGCAGGCGCATCTTGCAGGGCTTGGCGCACGGCAGCCTTGTCGCCTGCGTTGGCAAACTTGCTGTATTTGCCGAGCAGGTGCACGAGCTGGCCGTAGATGCGTGGCGTGCCGGCGAGGCACTCTTTTTGTTCGAGGAAGTCGGCCTCACCCGTGAAGTTGCCCACCAGCCCGCCCGCTTCGGTCACGAGCAGCGCGCCGGCGGCTACGTCCCAGATGCTCAGGCCGGTTTCGAAAAAACCGTCGGTGAAGCCTGCGGCGACGTAGGCCAGGTCGAGCGCGGCGGCGCCGGGGCGGCGCAGGCCCGCGGTGCGCGGCATCAGCTCGGTCATTATTTGCAGATAGGTCTTGAAGTCGTCGCCGGGGCGGAACGGAAAGCCCGTGGAAATCAGGCAGTCCTTGAGCTGGGTGCGCTTGCTCACGCGGATGCGGCGCTCGTTGAGGTAGGCGCCGCGGCCTTTGGTCGCGGTGAACAGGTCGTTGCGCGTGGGGTCATAGACCACGGCCTGCTCGACCTTGCCCTGCACCATAAGCGCGATGCTCACGCAATACACCGGAAAGCCGTGGATGAAGTTGGTCGTGCCGTCCAGAGGGTCGATGACCCAGACGTGTTCCGAATGCTTGGCACCGTGCTCGCGGCCCGATTCTTCGGCCAAGATGCCGTGGCCGGGGTAGGCCGCGAGCAAGGTGTCGATGATGGCCTGCTCGGCCGCCTGGTCCACCTCGGTGACGAAGTCGTTGATTTGTTTTTGCGACACGCGCACCGCTTCCACGTCCAGCGCCGCGCGGTTGATGAGGGCGCCGGCGGCGCGGGCGGCCTTGATGGCCACGTTGAGCATGGGGTGCAGGTTGGACGACATGGTGTGTGGGAGCGGGGGCAAAGAGGCGCAAGAAAGCGCAAGCGAGGCAAGGGCGTGCGGGGCGGCGATGGCGCTGCGGCGACAATCGGGGCGCGGATTTTATCAACCGCGCACCGGCGCGGCGCCATTTGCCTTCTGGACTTACGCAAACAAGGATGCGGCGAGGTGTTTTGCCATGGGGCGAACGCCTTGCTTAACCCCGATTTGCGTAAGCCGTGGCCTTTTGCGCCTCGTCTCCAGATTGGGCTGGCCCCGATTTTCTCCACCATGCAAACCCGCTTCATCCTGATTCAACCAAGCCATGCCGGCAACGTGGGCGCAGTCGCGCGCGCCATGAAGGTCATGGGCTTCGATGACCTCGTGCTCGTCGCGCCACGCTGGAGCAACGTGTTGCGGCGCGAAGAGGCTACCCAGCGCGCGAGCGGTGCGCTCGACGTGCTGCGCCAGGCGCGCATCGTGGCGACGCTCGACGAGGCGCTCGTCGGCATGGAACACCTGTGCGCCACGGCGATGACGCCGCGCGACTTCGGCCCGCCCACGCGCACGCCGCGCGCGCATTTCGAGACGCTCCTCCAAAAAGAGCTTCTTGCGCAGAACCATCAAGGGCTAGAGGCCGATTTGGCTTTGAATTTTGTGCGCCCGCAAAGCGTGGCCTTTCTGTTCGGCCCGGAGCGCTACGGCATGGCCAACGAGGACGTCTATCGCTGTCACGTGGCGCTGTCTATCCCCGCGAACCCCGATTTCGGCTCGCTCAACCTCGCGGCCGCGGTGCAGGTGATCGCCTACGAGTGGCGCCTCGCGCTCGGCGGCTTTGCGCCGGCTGCGGCCCCTGTGCCTGCCGATGCGCCGATGCTCGCCGACGCCGCGCAGGTCGCGGGCATGCTCGCGCATTGGGAGCAGGCGCTCACGGCGCTCGGCTTTCTCGACCCCGCGGCGCCGAAAAAGCTCATGCCGCGCTTGCACCAGCTTTTCAACCGCGCGCAACTGCGCCGCGAAGAAATCCACATCCTGCGCGGTGTTGCCAAGGCCATGATCGAGGCCGCGCAGGCAAAGCGCTAGACTGCCAGCCGTTGCAAGCCGCAACCTCACCCACCAGACCATGTTTTCCCGCCTGCGCTCCGACATCCAGTGCATCCTCGAACGCGACCCGGCCGCGCGCACGGCCTGGGAGGTGCTGACCTGTTACCCGGGCCTGCACGCGCTGGTGCTGCACCGCTGGGCGCATGCTTGCTGGCAGCGTGGCTTCAAGTGGCTCGGGCGCTTCATCTCGCACGGCACGCGCTGGCTCACAGGCATCGAAATCCACCCGGGCGCGAAAATCGGCGCGCGCGTGTTCTTCGACCACGGCATGGGCATCGTGATCGGCGAGACGGCCGAGGTCGGCGACGGCTGCACCATCTACCACGGCGTGACGCTGGGCGGCACCTCGCTCTACAAAGGCGCCAAGCGCCACCCCACGCTGGGCCGCGACGTGGTCGTCGGGGCCGGCGCGAAGGTGCTGGGCGGCTTCACCGTGGGCGATGGCGCGAAGATCGGCAGCAATGCCGTGGTCACCAAACCCGTGCCCGCGGGCGCTACCGCGGTGGGCAACCCCGCGCGCATCATCATCGCCGAGGCCGACGCGCGGCGCGAAGCGGCGGCCTCGCGCATGGGGTTTTCGGCCTACGGCATCACGCAAAACGACGACCCGCTCTCGCTCGCGCTGCGCGGCCTGATCGACAACGCCGCCACGCAGGAGCACCAGATCGCCCTGCTGTGGCAGGCCCTGGACAAGCTCTCGCAGACGCTGCACGCCGCCGAATGCGTGCCCGGCGATGCGGCCCGCGAAGAGCACTTCGAGGCCGACAAGCTCAACGCGCTGATCGGCAAGTGAGCGCAGCGGGCCGGCCTGAGAGGCTGAGAGTTTTTCGTCCATGGTCGCCTTGCACACCAAAACACCCCCGCTCGTCGTTGCAAATGCTCGCCATAGCCCGAGCTATGGCTGCGCTTTGCGCCTCGATCGGAGGCGTTTTGATGCGCCTTTCGGCCGCGGCCAAAAAACTCTCAGCCTCTGAGCCGGCCCGCGGCATAGGGTATGCTTGCTACTTTAAAAGGAGCTGCTTGTGCCCATGTAGCGCACGCTATAGCCCTTTTTTGCTTGAAGTTCCAGCCCGCCGCATCAAGGCTTGATCGCGACCTTGAGCACGCCGTCGCGCTGGTGCGAGAACAGGTCGTAGGCCGCCACGATGTCGTCGAGGCGGTAGTGGTGCGTGACCAGCGGGCCCAAGTCCACGCGCTGCGAGGCAATGACGTTCATCAGGCGGCGCATGCGCTCCTTGCCGCCGGGGCACAGCGCGGTGTTGATCTTGTGGTCGCCCAGACCCGCGGCAAAAGCCGACAGCGGGATGTGCAGGTCGGTCGAATACACGCCCAGGCTCGACAGCGTGCCGCCCGGCTTGATGCAGCGCAGCGCGGACTCGAAGGTGCCCTGCGTGCCCAGCGCCTCGATGGCCGAGTCTGTGCCACGGCCGCCGGTGATCTTCATGACCTCGTCCACCACGTCGCAGTTCTTGAAGTTGAGCGTCACGTCCGCGCCCAATTTTTTCGACACGTCCAGGCGGTGCTCGTTGCCGTCGACGGCGATGATGGTGGTCGCGCCGAGCAGGCGTGCGCCCGCCGTTGCGCACAGCCCGATCGGGCCCTGCGCAAAGACCACCACCGTGTCGCCGATGCGGATATTGGCGTTCTCTGCGCCCTTGAAGCCCGTGGACATGATGTCGGGGCACATCAGCACCTGCTCGTCGCTGAGGCCGTCGGGGATGGGCGCGAGGTTGGCCTGCGCATCCGGCACCAGCACGTATTCGGCCTGCGTGCCGTCGATCAGGTTGCCGAAACGCCAGCCCGCCGTGGCCTTGTAGCCGTGGCAGCCGCACAGCCCCTGCGGAATCAGGTAGCTGCCGTCCTGCGAAGGCGCGCCGTCCTGCGCCGCGTAGGAGTTGAAGTTGGGGCAGATGGCGCCCGCGATGACCCGCTGGCCCTCTTGGTAGCCGGTCACGGCGCTGCCGAGTTTTTCGATCACGCCCACGGGCTCGTGGCCCACCGTCAAGCCCTTGGCGACCGGGTATTCGCCCTTGAGGATGTGTACGTCGGTGCCGCAGATCGTGGTCGTGGTGATGCGCACGAGCGCATCGTTGGGGCCCACGTCGGGAATGGGTTTTTCAGTGAGTTCGATACGGCCGGGTTCGACGAATACGGCAGCTTTCATCTTGCGCATGGAGGCTCTCCTTGGGTGGCACGGGCCGGGGCACGCCCATCGCGCCCCGCTCGCGTGGGTATAACCACATTCAATGACAAGATGCGAGCTGCGCGACGGTTTTTTGATCCACGTCAAGCCCGCTGCGCCGACTTGGGCCGGAAAGCCTTGCACACGGCCTCGTGCGTCTCGAGGTAGGGGCCGCCGATCAGGTCTATGCAGTAGGGTACGGCGGCGAAGATGCCGGGCACGATCACTTTGCCCTCGGCGTCCTTGAGGCCTGCTAGCGTTTCGGCAATCGCTTTGGGCTGGCCCGGCAGGTTGATGATGAGCGAGCGTTCGCGCACCACCGCGACCTGGCGCGAGAGGATCGCCGTGGGCACGAACTTCAGGCTGATCTGGCGCATCTGCTCGCCAAAGCCCGGCAGTTCCTTGTGCGCCACGGCCAGCGTGGCCTCGGGCGTCACGTCGCGCGGCGCGGGGCCGGTGCCGCCCGTGGTCAGCACCAGGCTGCAGCCTGCGGCGACGAGCTCGATCAGCGTCGCGCTGATGCGCTCTTGCTCGTCGGGAATCAGGCGCGGCTCGAAGGCTATGGGGTTTTGCAGCGCGCGCGCGAGCCAGTCCTGCAGCGCGGGCAGACCTTGGTCGGCGTACACGCCGCTGCTTGCGCGGTCGCTGATCGAGACGATGCCGATCTTGACCGGATCCAAAGTGCCTTGGGGGGCAGACGGTTTGGTGGGGCTGGGGTTGGAGTCACTCATTTTCGGACCCGGAAGCGACGGGGGTTGGTTGCACGTCGGCCGCGGCGAGTTGCGCGCGCAGCAATTGAAAGAGCTCGCGGTAGGCGCGGCCCTTGCGCGGTGCGAGGCCCTGCGATACGGCAGCCTGGCCGGCAGGCGGCGCGTCTTTGCGCGCTTGACGGATCAGCGCGCGCAACTGCTGCGTGTCGGTGGCGGGGTGCGCGGCCATCCACGCGGGCAGGGCCGCGTCGTCGGCGAGCAGGCGCTCGCGCCATTGTTCGGCGGCGTGCAGCAGCTGGTTTTCTGCCGCCGAGCCATTGTGCTGCTCGTCGAGCGCGGCGCGCATCGCGGCTAGCGTTGCTTCGTCGAGCTGGCGCATGAGCTTGCCCACGTACTGCATCTGGCGGCGCCTGCCCTCGAAGTTCGTGATGCGCTGCGCCTCGGCGAGCGCGTCGCGCAGCGCATCGGGCAGCGGCAGGCGTGCGAACAGGTCGGCGCGCAGGCCGAGCAAGTCTTCGCCCAGCGCCTGCAGCGCTGCGCTCTCGCGCTTGCGGTCGGTGCGGCTTGGGCCCGGTGTGCCTTTGCGCTCGGCCTGCAGCTGCACATCGAGCTCGCTGCCTGCGGCGACGAACTGGCCTTTGACGTAATAGCCTCTGGTGGGTTTGCGTGACATGGGGGTCGGAATCACGGCTTACGCACGTCGGGGGCATCCTTGTTTGCGTAAGCCCTTGGAATGGAGAAGAAAAGCGCCGCAGCTGGCATGGCAAAGGCAGTCCGCAGCGTCGGCAAGTATCATAGCCGCCGCTATGAAAACACCTTCAAGCCGGGCCTCGCGCCCCACTCGAGCCTCACGTAACGTATCGCCTTCGGGCGTCGCCACGGCAAACAGCCCCGAGGCGGGCTTCAGCTACAGCCGCGCGTTTTTCGCAGACCTGGTCGATCAGGCCCTAGCACACGCCAAAAAGCTCGGTGCCACGGCGGCTGCAGCCGAGGCTTCGGAGGGCTGCGGCATGTCGGTCAGCGTGCGCAAGGGCGCGCTCGAAAACGTCGAGCGCAACCGCGACAAGTCGCTCGGCGTCACCGTCTATGTGGGCCAGCGGCGCGGCAACGCGAGCACCTCGGACTTTTCCGCCGCGGCCATTGCGCGCACCGTGCAGGCGGCCTACGACATTGCGCGTTTTACCGCTGAAGACCCGCACGCGGGCCTGCCCGACGCGCAAGACATCGCTCCACCCGACACGCACCGCGACCTCGACCTGTTTCACCCCTGGCCCATAGACAGCGCCGAGGCCGCGCGCATAGCGCTCGCCTGCGAAGCTGCGGCGCTGGAGACCAGCCCGCGCATCACCAACAGCGAAGGCGCGAGCGTGTCGGCGCAGCAAAGCCACTTTTTTAGCGCCCACAGCAACGGCTTTCGCGGCGGCTACGCGAGCTCGCGCCACAGCATCGCGGTCGCGCCCATCGCCGCGCTGCCCGGAAAGCACGCCGAAATGCAGCGCGACGCCTGGTACAGCTCCATGCGCGATCCGCGCGAGCTCGCCGATCCGCGCGCCGTGGGGCGCTACGCGGCCGAGCGCGCCTTGAGCCGCCTGGGCAGCCGCAAGATCGCCACCATCGAGTGCCCGGTGCTGCTCGAGGCGCCGCTCGCGGCGGGCCTGCTTGGCAGCTTCGTGCAGGCCGTGAGCGGCGCCGCGCTGTACCGGCGCAGCAGCTTTTTGCTCGATTCGCTGGGCAAGCAGGTGTTTCCGCACCATATCCTGATCGACGAAGACCCGTTCGTGCTGCGCGGCAAAGGCAGCGTACCCTTCGACGACGAGGGCGTGCGCGTGGCGCCGCGCCAGGTCGTCGAGGACGGGCGCGTGCAGGGCTACTTCCTCAGCAGTTATTCGGCGCGCAAGCTCGGCATGAAAACCACGGGCAACGCGGGCGGCTCGCACAACCTGGTGCTGCGCTCGCGCCTCACGCAGCCCGGCGACGACCTCGTCACCATGCTGCAAAAACTGGGCACCGGCCTGTTCGTGATCGAACTCATGGGCCAAGGCGTGAACTACGTGACGGGCGACTATTCGCGCGGCGCGAGCGGTTTTTGGGTCGAAAACGGCCAAATCGCCTACCCGGTGCAAGAGATCACCATCGCCGGCAACCTCAAAGAAATGTTCAAGGACATCGTCGCCGTAGGCGCCGACGCCTACAACCTCGGCGCTAAGACCGTGGGCTCGCTCCTGATCCGCCGCATGAAGGTGGCGGGCAGTTGAGAGGATATTGAGCGTCTTTCGGCCGCGGTCGAAAAACTCTCAGCCTCTGCGGTGGCGTGGTGCTTCAGCCGGCCAGCACAGCTTTGACCGCGGTTGAAACTTGGCCCATGTCGGCCTTGCCCGCTAGGCGCGCCTTGGCCACGCCCATGAGCTTGCCCATGTCGGCGGGGCCCGGCTTGCGGCCCAGTTCGGCGCCGACCTCGGCCACGATCTCCTGCACCGCAGCCTGCACTTCCTCGGGCGACAGGCGTGCGGGCAGATAAGCCTGCAGCACTTCGAGTTCGGCTTTTTCTTTGTCGGCCAAGTCCTGGCGGCCCGCTTGCTCGAACGCGGCGATGCTGTCCTTGCGCTGCTTGATCATTTTGTCCACGACGGCAACCACGGCGGCATCGTCGAGCGCGATGCGCTCATCGACCTCTTTTTGCTTGATCGCGGCAAGCAGCAGGCGGATTGCGCCCAGACGCGCACTGTCTTTGGCGCGCATCGCGGCCTTCATGTCTTCGGTGATCTGGTCTTTGAGGGACACGGCGTTCTCCTGGCAGAAAAAAGAAAAAGCGAAAAAACGAAACCCGCGCCTGGCGTCCCAAAGCGCGGGTTTGCAAGCGGGCAAGGCCGCAGTGTCGGTCGATCAGCGCCTCTGAGAGCCGATCGAGACAGCCGATCAATACAGCTTTTTGGGCAGCTGCATGCTGCGCACGCGCTTGTAGTGGCGCTTGACGGCAGCCGCCTTTTTGCGCTTGCGCTCGGCGGTGGGCTTTTCGTAGAACTCGCGCGCGCGCAGGTCGGTCAGCAGGCCCAACTTTTCGATGGTGCGCTTGAAGCGGCGCAGTGCGACCTCGAAAGGTTCATTCTCTTTTACGCGGATAGTGGTCATTAACTAATGGTTTCCAATGGATGCCCGCAGAGGGCGTGCAGGAAGATCGGGCCTGCGCACCATGCACGGCGGTTTTGCCCCGTCTCGAACTAGTATTGGCCGACAGGGCTTTGCCAGCAAAGGGCTTGGATTATAACGGCTGAAAATGCGCTTGCGTCTTCGTGCAGCACTTTGTGCTACGTCTGCGCACGCCACGCCTGCCAGACTTCGGGCACAAAGCCCACGCTGATGCGAATGGCGCCGCCCTGCTGCCATTCGAGCACAGGGCGTTTGATGACGCTCGGTTGTGCCAGCATCAGCTCGCGCGCGCTCGCTGCGTCACGCACGGCCGCTTGGGCCGCGGGCTCTAGCTTGCGCCAGGTCGTTCCTTGGCGGTTGAGCAATTTCTGCCAGCCCACCGCGTGCAGCCAGGCGTCCAGGCGCTCGGGCGGGACGCCCTGCTTTTTGAAGTCATGAAACTCGTACGGCAAGCCGTGCTCATCGAGCCAGGCACGTGCTTTTTTGACGCTGGTGCAGGCGGGAATGCCGTAAACGATGATGTGAGGGTCGTGCGCTTTTTGCATGCCCGGCATCATGCGCCAAGCGCGGTTGGGCGACAATCCCCGCCCATGCAAACCCCCATTCACACGCTCGAAGGGTGGCTACGCCATGGCGAGCAGTTGCACCCCAAAACCATAGCACTGGGCCTGGAGCGCGTGCGTGCCGTGGCGCACCGTCTGGACTTGCGCTTCGACTGTCCCGTGATCACCGTCGCGGGCACCAATGGCAAGGGTTCGACCTGCGCGATGCTCGAAGCCATCGCCCTGCAGGCCGGTTACCGCACGGGCGTCTATACCTCGCCGCACCTCGTACATTTCGAGGAGCGCTGCCGCGTGCACGGCGAGGCCGTGAAGCCATCTGATTTGATAGCGCACTTCGAAGCCGTGGAGCGCGCCAGGGTGCAAAATGGTGAGGAAATTCCGCTCACGTATTTCGAGTTCACCACGCTTGCCATCTTGCGCCTGCTGAGCCAGGCGCTGCTCGACGTGGCGATTCTCGAAGTTGGCCTGGGCGGGCGGCTCGATGCGACCAACATCATCGACGCCGACTGCGCCATCATCACGAGCATAGACCTCGACCACACCGAATACCTCGGCCCCGACCGCGAAAGCATAGGGCGCGAAAAAGCTGGCATCATGCGCACGGGCCGCCCCGTGGTGCTCAGCGACCCCATGCCGCCGCAAAGCGTGCTCGACCATGCGCGCGAAATCGGCGCCGATCTGTGGCTTTTCGGGCGCGACTTCAATTTTTCCGGCGACAAGCAGCAATGGAGCTGGGCCGGGCGCGGGCGTCGCTACACGGGGCTTGCGTACCCGGCCCTGCGCGGCGCGAACCAGTTGCTCAATGCCTCGGGCGTGCTGGCCGCATGGACGGCACTGCGCGAGCGTCTGCCCGTGACGGCGCAGGCCATACGCAACGGCTTGGCACTGGTGGAGCTGCCAGGGCGCTTCCAGGTCGTGCCGGGGCAGCCCGCGCTGGTGCTCGACGTGGCGCACAACCCGCATTCGGTGGCGGCGCTGGCGGCGAACCTCGATGCGATGGGTTTCTTCCCGCGCACGCATGCGGTTTTTGGCGCGATGGCCGACAAAGACTTGCCGGCCATGCTCGCCAAGGTGGCGCCGTTGATCGATCGCTGGTACTTCACCGACTTGCCCACGCCGCGCGCCGCTTCGGCGGCGGCCTTGCAACAGCAATGGCAGGCCTGGCAGCGCGCAGCAGGGCATCCAGCCCTGCCCAGCAGCGTGCACCCCGATCCTTTGCAGGCCTTGCAGGCGGCAGCTGCCGCGGCAGACCCGGTTGATAGAATCGTCGTCTTTGGTTCCTTTTACACGGTGGGCGGGGTCTTGGCGCATGGTGTGCCGCGGCTCCATGCGAGCCACGCCGACAGCGCGAATGCGGCTTGAGCCTGTTTGCCCCACGCCCACGGTTCACCTCCATGGCATTTTTCAAGATTCGCTGGCCTGGCCAGAACGCGCAGGCGAGCAAGTCCACGCAGCGCTCGCGCGCTGGTGCGGCCGAGAGCGTCGAGGCCATGCGCCGACGGGCGCGCCACCGCCTCATTGGCGCGGCCGTGCTGGTGTTGCTGGGGGTGATCGGTTTTCCGCTGCTTTTCGACACCCAGCCGCGCCCCGTGGCTACGGACATCCCGATCGAGATTCCCGATCGCAACAAAGCGGCCCCGCTCGTCGTGCCCGCGCCCGCGTCGCCGCGACCCCCGCTTTCTACCGCATCGCAGCCGCCACCCTTCTCGAAGGATGCCGCGCCCGATAAAGCCGGCGCTGCTTCTGCTGTATCGGCAGAGGCCGGTTTGGGCCGTGGCGAAGAACTCGTGGATGCGCCAGTTGTCAGGCCGACGGAAAAATCATCGGGGCTGCTGCCGCCATCGGTCCAGCCGCAGGTGGACGGGCGCACCGAAGGGCCTCCCGCGCCCACCAAGAAAGCGGAGTCCAAGCCCGCCCCTGTGCACGAAACCAAGCCTGCCGCTGCCGCAGCGCCACAGCGCAAGTCCGCACCCGACGAAGCAGCGCGCGTGCGCGCCCTGCTCGAAGGCGGTGCCGCTTCGTCTGCGGTCAAGACTTCCGCGGCGGCCGGGCCCACTGATGCGGCCCGCTTTATCGTGCAGGTCGGCGCGTTTGCCGACGCTGACAAGGCGCGCGAGGTGCGTGCCAAACTCGAGCGCGCCGGGCTCAAAACATACACGCAGGTGCTGGACACCAAAGACGGCAAGCGCACGCGCGTGCGCGTCGGACCATTTGCGAACAGGGCCGAGGCCGACAAGGCGGCTGCACGCATCCACGGCCTCGGCCTGTCGGCGTCGGTGCTGGGCCTGTAATCCTAGAAACCGCAGTTGACCGCTCGAAACCTGCCCCAATGCCGTATGTGGATTGACCCTTTTGCCTTTTGCAAACATCACCTATTCGGTGAAAACGCTCTACGCCCTGCAGCACCGCGCTCGGCACGCCATATGGCGTTGCTCCTCCTAGCGGGCAGCCAGCCCGCTGTGTCGTCGCGCCTTGCCTGGCGCACCGATCACGGCACTGCAGGGCGTAGCCAACTGCGGTTTCTAGGGTAATTTCGTGTGGGCGTGCAAAGGCTTGCATGATGGCGGCGCTCGACTGGCTTTGCTTGGCGGTCCTGCTCGTGTCCATGCTGCTGGGCGCCACGCGCGGACTGGTGTTCGAAGCGCTGTCGGTGCTGGGCTGGGTGCTTGCGTTCTGGCTGGCCCAGCGCTTTGCCGCCGACGCTGCGCTCCTCCTGCCTTTTGCCGAAAGCGAAAGCAGCGTGCGCCATGCCGTGGGTTTCGTGCTGGTGCTGATCGTGGCGGTGTTTGCCAGTGGCTTCGTGGCCTGGGGCATGCAAAAGCTGGTGCATGCGACGGGCTTGCGCCCGGTGGATCGCACACTCGGGGCCGCCTTTGGCGCGTTGCGGGGTGTGGTCTTGCTGCTGATCCTGGCAGTGCTGGCCGCCTGGACGCCCGTGCACGAAGCGCATTGGTGGCGGGCCTCGTACAGCGCGCCCTGGCTCAGCATGCTGCTGAGTCAAGTCAAACCCGTTTTGCCGCGAGACTGGGGGCGGCATCTGCCGCCGTGATGGGTTCTTTGGGAAGCGCCAGAAACATTTTGCGGCCCTGCCCGCGAAGGGATGGAACTGAACTATGTGTGGAATCGTGGGCGTGGTCAGCACCGAGCCCGTCAATCAGCTGATCTATGACGCTTTGCTGCTGCTGCAGCACCGTGGCCAGGATGCCGCGGGCATCGCAACCCAGCAGGGGCGCAAGTTTTACATGCACAAGGCCAAGGGCATGGTGCGCGACGTGTTTCGCACGCGCAACATGCGCGCGCTGCCCGGCAACGTGGGCCTGGGGCAGGTGCGCTATCCCACCGCGGGCAATGCCTTCAGTGAAGAAGAGGCCCAGCCGTTTTACGTCAACGCGCCTTTCGGCATTGTGCTGGTGCACAACGGCAACCTGACGAACGCGCGTGCCTTGCGCACCGAGCTTTTCCAGACCGACCATAGGCACATCAACACCGAGAGCGACTCCGAGGTGCTGCTCAACGTGCTGGCGCACGAGCTCGAACGCGCCACGCATGGCGCGCCGCTCACGCCCGAAGAACTATTCACGGCAGTGCGTGCGGTGCACCGGCGTGTGCGCGGCTCTTATGCAGTGATTGCGATGATCGCCGGGCATGGCATGCTGGCCTTTCGGGACCCGCATGGCATCCGCCCGCTGGCCATGGGGCGCGGCCAGGATGGCACCGTGATGGTGGGCAGCGAATCGGTGGCGCTCGAAGGCACATCGCATGTCTTCGAGCGCAACATCGAGCCCGGCGAAGCCGTGTTCATCACCCTCGACGGACAGGTGCTGGTGCGCCAATGCGCCGATGCGCCGCGGCTCAATCCCTGCATTTTCGAGTTCGTCTATCTCGCGCGGCCCGACTCGGTGCTCGATGGTATCTCGGTCTATCAGGCGCGCCTGAACCTGGGCGAGGCGCTGGCCAAGCGTGTGGTGTCCACCGTGCCGCCCAATGAAATCGACGTCATCATCCCCATTCCCGAATCGAGCCGTCCGAGCGCGACGCAGCTCGCGCACTTGCTCGGCATTCCCTACCGCGAGGGTTTCGTCAAAAACCGCTACGTGGGCCGCACTTTCATCATGCCGGGGCAGAGCGTGCGCAAGAAGTCCGTGCGCCAGAAGCTCAATGCCATCGCGAGCGAATTCAAGGGGCGCAATGTGCTGCTCGTCGATGACTCCATCGTGCGCGGTACCACCTCCAAAGAGATCGTGCAGATGGCGCGCGAGGCCGGCGCACGCAAGGTTTACATGGCGAGCGCGGCGCCGCCCGTGCGCTATCCGAACGTCTATGGCATAGACATGCCCACGGCGAACGAGCTGGTCGCGCATGGCCGCAGCGTTGAAGAAGTGCGCCAGATCATCGGCTGCGACGCGCTCATCTACCAGGATGTGGAAGGCATGAAAAAAGCCATAGGCTCGCTGAACCCGGCGATACAGGAGTTCGATGCATCCTGTTTCGACGGGGTGTACGTGACCGGCGATGTCACCCCCGAAACCATTGCCTGCCTGAACGAAGGCCGCGTCGAGGCAGAGGAGGGCAGCGCAGACAGCTCGCGCCTGGCGCTGCCCAACGCGCAGGAAGCCTGACCCGCAGAAAGCCTGACCTCCATCGCCTCCTCGTGGCCCCGAGACCCTTTGCAATGACCGAACGAAATTCCCCTCCTTCCGCGCAAGTGCGCACCCGTTTCGCCCCGTCACCCACGGGCTTCATCCATTTGGGCAACATCCGCTCGGCACTGTACCCGTGGGCATTTGCACGCTCGCAAGGCGGGGTGTTCATTCTGCGCATCGAGGACACCGATCTGGAGCGCTCCACCCAAGCTGCCGTGGACGTGATTCTCGAGAGCATGCACTGGCTGGGTATGGAGCCTGACGAGGGGCCCTACTACCAAATGCAGCGCATGCCGCGCTACAAGGAAGTGCTCGCGCAGTTGCAGGCCGCAGGCCACGTCTATCCTTGCTATATGAGCGTGGCCGAGCTCGACGCCCGGCGCGAGAAGCAGCTCGCGGCCAAGCAAAAGCCGCGCTATGACGGCACCTGGCGCCCCGAGCCGGGCAAAGTGCTGCCGCCCATACCACCTGGCGTGCAGCCCGTGCTGCGCTTCAAAAATCCGCAAGGCGGCGTGGTCGCCTGGGACGACAAGGTCAAGGGGCGCATCGAGATCCGCAATGAAGAGCTCGACGATCTCGTGGTCGCGCGCCCCGACGGCACGCCCACCTACAACTTCTGCGTCGTGGTCGACGACATCGACATGCGCATCACGCACGTGATCCGCGGTGACGACCACGTGAACAACACGCCGCGGCAGATCAACATCTTCCGCGCGCTGGGGCACGAACCACCGATCTACGCGCACCTGCCCACCGTGCTCAACGAGCGCGGCGAGAAAATGAGCAAGCGCAACGGCGCCAAGCCCGTCACCGAATACCGTGACGAGGGCTACCTGCCAGACGCCATCATCAACTACCTTGCGCGCTTGGGCTGGAGCCACGGCGACGATGAAATTTTCACGCGCGAGCAGTTCTTGCAGTGGTTCGACCTTGAGCACCTGAGTCGCAGCGCCGCGCAGTTCGACGAGGCTAAGCTGCGCTGGGTCAATGCCCAGCACCTCAAGGCGATGGCCGACGACGCCTTGGCACAGCTCGTCGCAGCCCAGCTCGCCCAGCGTGGCATCGCGCGCGCCGATCTGGCCGACGGCCGTTTGCCGCGCATCTGCGCGCTTTTCAAGGACCGCTGCGATACGACCGTGGCGCTCGCCGATTGGGCGATCAGGTTTTACGCCGAAGTCACGCCCGCAGAGAGCGACCGCACCCAACACGTGACCGAAGCCATCTTGCCCGCACTCGGAGACTTGACGCAGACCCTGGCTGCATGCGACTGGAACAAGGAGGCGATCGGCGCTGCCTTCAAACAGGTGCTGGCGCGCCATGGCCTCAAAATGCCCCAGCTGGCCATGCCGGTGCGCGTGCTGACCATGGGCACGCCCCACACGCCCTCGGTCGATGCCGTGCTCGAACTGCTGGGGCGCGAAAAAGTTCTAGCACGATTGAAAAATCAATGAATATGGGCCTATAATGCAAGACTCTGATGATGACGACAAGCACACGATGCTTGCAGTTGCCAAGGGGGTATAGCTCAGCTGGGAGAGCGCTTGCATGGCATGCAAGAGGTCAGCGGTTCGATCCCGCTTACCTCCACCAAGTCAGAAACAGCTCGGCCGGGCTGTCAAAAGTTTTCGGTTCCTCAGGTTTGACCCTATCGTCTAGAGGCCTAGGACATCACCCTTTCACGGTGAGTACCGGGGTTCGAATCCCCGTAGGGTCGCCAAGTTTGCAGCACCTGGCTCGTTTCACAAGAAATGAAGCAAACGCTGTACCGACGCGGAGTGGTAGTTCAGTTGGTTAGAATACCGGCCTGTCACGCCGGGGGTCGCGGGTTCGAGTCCCGTCCACTCCGCCATAAATGAAAACCATTGCAAGTCTATGATTTGCAATGGTTTTTTCATTTTCTGATACGAGGTGCCTTCCGCTCACGACCTAGGCCGCATCAAGGCGCTGTCGTCGCCGCCGCCGACCTACACGCCCGAACGTGTCGCGCAAATCCGGATCAAGAAGGCGAAGATGAGCCAATCGGTCTTTGCAGGCTTCCTCAATGTGACTACGGCGACGGTGCAAAAGTGGGAGTCCCCTGCGTCCGGAAAACATCCCGGCGGCGCCGCGGCTAAGCTGCTGCAGATCATCGAGAAAAAAGCATTGATGCACTCGCAGTCTGAACCATGGCCCTTGTCGGCGTTCGATGCGTCCGTGCTTTATCCCTGTTCATGAGGCCGCCTTTGGGCGGCTTCGTCATTTCGCAAGTATCGTGAAGTTGATGTTTGGCGTCGGACCGCTATAGGCTGAATGGAGTCACTCGCGGGTGGTGGTCGGAGTGGCTGCGGCGACTATTGCCGGACACTTAACCGGGAGGTGATAGCTTTGCTGAGCGCAGGTAATCCGGCCAGCGTCATCGCCCAGATCAGGGGCGTTCCGAGCGTCCGTGATCTATGGTCGCTGGAGCATGCGCTCGGGGCGGCGACGCTGACCGGCCGCTGGAAGAATGTTGATCTCGCGGTCGCTGACCCCATCCGGTATTTGCCCGCTCCGCGACTGTATCGTTCCCCCTGACGCGGACGGCGGGTTCGTCCGCCTCCCGGAGCGCGGCCCGCACCGATAAAGTCAGACCGCGAGCATTTCTTGGCTAGAAGCGCTCGCCCGCTGGCAGATAGCGCCATTGTCCCGGAGGCAGGCCCGCCATGGCGATGCGACCGATGCGGATGCGTCGCAGCATGCAGAGTTCGAGGCCGACCTGGGTACACATCCACGCAATCCATTCTGGCCCAATGCCTTTCACGGCGAAGCGCAGGCGCGTCTCGCTCTGCCAACTCACGCGCGCCGGCGGCAGCGGCCGCCCGTCCCGCAGCAGGCCTTGGCCGAGGCGCGCTAGACCGTCGGCGGCCATCGTGCCTTTCACTTCGGCGATGTAACTACTCAGGCCCCCACCCCCCAAGGCTGCGGCACAGTCCCCCGAAAGGCCTCGGTGAGGGCATCCAAGAGATGGGCCCCTTGCTTGTGCATAGTGGCCAGGTAAGAGCGGATCACACAAAAAATCTTCGCGCCCTCCAGCGTGCGAAAGCCGCCCGAGATCTTTTGCTTCACCTTGGGCATGCGCACCGCCTGCTCGGCGATGTTGTTCGTGAAGGGCACACCGGGGTCGGTGGCAAAGCGCCAGACATCGTCGGCATACTGGCGCAGCCGTGCGATCAGGTTGGCCGCTTTGCTCTGCTTGATGCGCCCGCGCTTGCCCGTGGCGCTCGCGCGTGGGTTTTCGCGTTCGCCCTGGCTCAGAATCTCATCGTAGACATAGCGCAGATGCCCCAGCTGCACGGTGGGCAGCGGCGCCCCGCTTTGTGTCGTGCGCTGCTTCGCATGCGTGAGCAACTCGATCATGTCCAGCGCCCAGGCCTGGTTTTGCTGCTCGTGCACGTAGGTCAGCTCGCGCAAGTGGTGCGCGTTGCACAGCCCGTGCGTGCACGGCAGGGCCCGGTAGGGCGCCCAGCCGTCGTGGATCAAGGTGCCTTTGAAGGCGGGCAGGCTTTGGAACTCCTCGAACGCCTGGCTGCCGCGCTTGGGATGGCACCCTACCCAGGTCAGTGTCGGTGTGGCCTGCACATGCATCCAGTGCAGGCGCTTGTCTGCACGCAGACCCGTTTCATCGGCGTGCACGATGGGGGCATGCTGCAGCGCCTGGGCGATGGCATCTACCGTGGGCTCCAAGCGCTCTTTGGCCTGGGCACAGGCTTTGAGCACGACGGCTTCGCTGACTTGCAAGCCGAAGAAGTCGCTCATGAGCTGTGCCGTGCGGGCTACGGGCACCATGTGGTGCTGGTTCAGGTGCACCATGGCTGCCAGCGCCTGGGGGCCGCATTGCACGGCGGCGCTGACTTGCGCTGGGAATTGCCCGCGGTGCACTTGCCCGCAGCGACAGCGCGCTTGCATGACGCGATGTTCGGTGACTTTGAAGCGCAGCGTGGGCAGGTCAAAGACTTGGCGCACTTCGGCGACGTTCGAGCACTCCAGGGTGCTGTGGCATGCCGGGCACTGGCGCGGTGCTTGGTGCGTGATGACTTCGTCGGCTTGGGCGGCTTGCCGCAGGGTGTTGCCGCTATGGCCTTTTTGTCCGCCCGAGGGGCGCTGGGTGGGTTTGCGCAGGGATTTGGGGGCGGGTTTGTTCAGTCCGTCGCTGGAGGGTGGGCGGCTGGAGTTGGTGCTGTTGAGTCCGAGCTTGCCTTGCAGCTCTTCGATGCGTTTTTGCTGGGATTGCACTTGGGTTGCAAGCGTTTGCAGCTGAGCGAAGAGCCTCCCGATGAGCTCGTCTTTTTGCGCATGGCTTAGTTGGCTGAGATCGGGGAGGCTTTGCATTGGGGGGATTGTGACTTATGGGGGAGCTGAGTAGTTACTCGGCGATGAGTTCCTGCTCGACGAACGCCGCGTCTTCGGTAAGCTTGCGCACCACGCGCAAGTCTTGACTGAAGACGCACAGGCCGCTCGCCTGCGTCGGCAGCGGGAACAGGGCCTTGAGCCCGATCCGATGGGCCTTGCTGCGGCGGACGCCCGTGGTGTCCCCGCGCCAGTGCGCAGCTTCTTCCAGCAGGTCCAACGCCGCGCCAGCTTCCATGCCCGCAGGCTTGTGCAGCAGGAAGGTAGCAGACACGACGGGCTGCAGGCGCGCTTGCGGATCGATGTCGACCTGCTGGCCAGCGCTGACGCGCACCTGCGGCGCTTCGACACACTGCCCGTCCACGCGCACCCAGCCTTCGGCGATGTACTGCTCCGCCTCGCGGCGTGAACACGGAACCCGGGCGGCGACGACCTTAGACAGACGCTGTGCGCCTCCAGGTGCGGGGGGGGGGGGAGCGCGCCTATGCTAGTCATCATTCAGCAGCCGCGCCTTCACCGTGCGGCCCTTGATGCGCCCGCCGTTCAGGCGCGCGACGGTCTCGTGCGCGATGGTGCGTTCCACGGCCACGTAGGTAGCAAACTCGTTGATGTCGATCTTGCCCACCTGCCCGCGCGTATAGCGTAGGTCGGCGGTGAGCGCCCCCAGTACGTCGCCCGGGCGAATCTTGTCCTTGCGCCCGGCCTGGATGTGGACCGTCGCCATCGCCGGCAACAGGCACCCCCCCGGGGTCGGCGTAAGCTCGGTAAGCGCATGCCAAGCCGAGGGCCGCCCCTGCAACTGCTCGATACGCCCGACCGCACCCATCTCATCCAACGACGCGAGGCTAAACGCGAGGCCGCTTTCGCCCGCGCGGCCGGTGCGGCCGATTCGGTGCACGTGCGCTTCGGGATCGGGCGAGATGTCCACGTTGACGACGGCGGCGAGGCTGGCGACGTCGAGCCCGCGCGCCGCGACGTCGGTGGCGACCAGCACCGAGCAGCTTCCGTTCACGAAGCGAACCAGCACCTGGTCGCGCTCGCGCTGCTCCAGATCGCCATGCAGCGCGAGCGCGCTGTAGCCCTGCGCCTGCAGCAATTGCACCAGCTCGCGGCAGCGCGCCTTGGTGTTGCAGAAGGCCAGCGTGCTGACCGGACGGAAATGTTCCAGCAGTCGCGCCACCGCCGGCAGCCGCTGGTCCTCGCGCACCTCGTACCAGCGCTGTTCTATCTGTTCGCTGCCGTGCTGCGCCTCCACCTTCACCGTGACCGGCTCGCACAGCAACTGCGCGGCGAGCCTGGCGATGCCCTGGGGGTAGGTCGCCGAGAACAGCAGGGTCTGGCGCTGCGCCGGGCACTGGCGGGCCACCTTCGCAATGTCGTCGACGAAGCCCATGTCCAGCATGCGGTCGGCTTCGTCGAGCACCAGCGTCGCGAGCGCATCGAGGTCGAGATGGCCGCGCTCGAGGTGGTCTATCACGCGCCCGGGCGTGCCGACCACGACGTGGGCGCCGCGCTCCAGGCTGGTGGTCTGCCCGCGCAGCGGCACACCGCCGGCGAGGGTGACGACCTTGACGTTGTCCTGTGCGCGCGCCAGCCGGCGGATCTCGGTCGTGACCTGGTCGGCCAGCTCACGCGTGGGGCACATCACCAAGGCCTGCACCGCGAAGCGGCGCACATCGAGCCTAGCCAGCAGGACCAGCGCGAAGGCCGCGGTCTTGCCACTGCCGGTCTTGGCCTGGGCGATCACGTCCCGGCCTTGCAGCGCGGTAGGTAGGCTGGCCGCCTGGATGGCGGTCATTTCGAGGTAGCCGAGCCGGCGAAGGTTCTCTCGGGCCGGGACAGAAAGGTCGAGCGTGTCGAAACTGTTGGAGGCTGGCGGGGGAATGGTCATGCATGCATGTTACGCAGGAAGCCGGCTGGCCGGCATCGAGCCTCCACGCGAAGGGAAATAAAAGGAGGCCTTACGAGGATTGAGGCGGCTACTGGTCGGCGATCTCGTGGGCTTCACCCTTACGTACTATCAGTAGCGACGTTGACCGCCACCGTAGCCCGCGCCGGATTCTTTCGGCCGCGACAGGTTGACGACGATAGATCGTCCGCCTACAGACATGCCGTGAAGCCCGGTAATTGCTGCCTGGGCCTCATCAGCAGTGGTCATTTCAACAAAGCCAAAACCTTTGGATCGACCGGTATCGCGGTCAATCATCACCTTTGCGGATGTAACACTTCCATACGCGGAAAAGTTTTGATTCAACGAGTGATCGTCAACGGAATAAGGCAAGTTGCCGACGTAAATTTTGTTACTCATTTGGAGTCTTTCGGAGAGAGTGCGTGGCAGTTTTAAGAAGCCACGAAAATCGGCGGATGTTCTTGCATCGCGCCTGAGGATGACTCAACCAGTGATGGTCGGCACGACAGGATCGAGGTTGGTTTAGGCCACGCTGCAGATGTTCGACGCTTGCGCGCCTTTGGGACCCTGGGTCACCTGAAATTCCACTTTTTGGTTTTCAGTCAGGGTCTTGAAGCCGCTGCCCTGGATTTCCCTGAAGTGGGCAAACAGGTCCTTGCCTCCATCGTCAGGGGCGATGAAGCCAAAACCTTTGCTTTCATTGAACCATTTCACGGTTCCGGTTTGAGTTGTCATGTTGAATTCCTTTCGGTTTTGAAGACGCGACATTGCGTCAAAAAAATGGGTGAATAAAGTGGGTAATCCCCCGGCTATGCCGGGGAGACAGTAGCAGTTTGACGTATGCGTAGGTATCCCCCCGCGTCAGAATAGTTGTCGCCTCCATAGACCCAAAACCCCGGGGGCGGCGATGAAGGAAAGAAGTGGCTCGATACGGACAAGTATTCAAAGACAAAGCGGTGGCGCGGTTGTTGCCGCCGGAGAGCGCGGCGGTGGAAGTCGTGGCGCGTGAGATTGGAATTGGCGTGAGCACTCTGCAGCGCTGGCGCGAGGATGTGCAGTCCAGGCCCGCCCGAGGTCGGGCCTGGACTGCATGCGCCCGATTGGAGGCCGTGATCACCACCGCGGCGCTGGACGAAGCCGGCAAGAATGCCTGGTGCCGCCAGCACGGTGTGTACCCAGCCGAGCTGGACAAATGGCGCGCCAGTGCGACCGCTGCACTGGCCGAACCCGAGGAGGCCCGTGCCAGCCCGCAGGCCACGCGCGCCGCCAGCAAGCGCATCAAGGAACTCGAACGCGATCTGCTGCGCAAGGAGCGCGCCCTGGCCGAGACCGCAGCCTTGCTGGTGTTGTCAAAAAAAGTCGAGGCGATCTTCCACAAGGGCGAGGACGAATGATCGGCCTCGAAGATCGCCAGACGCTGGCCCGAGACATTGAGATTGCCCACAGCGCGGGCGCGCGGCTGCGCCTGGCCTGCGAGGTCGCTGGCATCGATGAGCGCACCCTGCAGCGCTGGAAGGCCCGCCAAGGCCTCACGGCTGGCGATGGCAGGCCGCAGGCAAGCCGCCAGCCACCTAGCCATGCCCTGAGCGAGGCCGAGCGTGCACAGCTGCTTGCCGTGGCCAACGAGCCGCGCTTTTGCACAGTGCCGCCAGCACGCATCGTGCCCATGCTGGCCGATGAAGGCATCTACCTGGCCAGCGAGTCCAGCTTTGCCCGGGTGCTGCGCAATGCGGGGCAAAACGCCCACCGCGGGCGCGCCAAGGCGCCTACGGCCGGGCGTGCCCCCACCACGCACATCGCCACCGCGCCGCGCCAGGTGTGGTGCTGGGACATGACCTACCTGCCGGCCGCTGTGCTGGGGCGCTGGTTTCACCTGTACCTGATCCTGGACTTGTACAGCCGCAAGATCGTGGGCTGGGAAGTCCACGCCACCGATGACTCGCAGCATGCAGCCCACCTGGTGCGCCGCACGGCGCTGGCCGAGGGCATTGCCGCACTGGCGGCCAAGCCGGTACTGCATGGCGACAATGGTTCCACGCTCAAGGCCACCACGGTGCTGGCGATGCTCGATTGGCTGGGGGTCAAGCCCTCGTATTCGCGCCCGCGCGTGAGCGACGACAACGCCTATGCCGAGTCGCTGTTTCGCACCGCCAAGTACCGTCCGGAGTTCCCGACCAAGGGTTTTGCCGACCTGGATGCCGCGCGCGCCTGGGCGGCTGGCTTCGTGCATTGGTACAACCATGAGCATCGGCACAGCGGCATCCGTTACGTCAGCCCCGCGCAGCGCCATGCGGGCGAGGATCGCGCGATCCTGGCAGCGCGGCATGAACTGTATGTTCGTGCTCGCCAGGCCAATCCGGCTCGCTGGTCGGGCAAGACACGCAACTGGTCGCCCATCGGCCCAGTCACCCTCAACCCCGAACGCGACTCGGTCATCCAGACGCATTCGCGCGACTCCGATAGACAGCCCTCGGCTGCATGAATTAGGCGACAACTATCTTGACACGCGCCGGTATGGATGTCCATCGCAGAAACACCCAATCGTGAGCCGCCAAGCAAACGAAAGGAGAAACTGGATGGACAAGATAGGAAGCCTAAACCACACGAAATGGGACTGCAAGTACCACGTCGTGTTCATACCGAAGGGTCGAAGAAAGGTGTTGTACGGTCAGCTGCGGATGCACCTGGGCGAGGTGTTTCGAGGGTTGGCGCAGCACAAGGAGAGTCGGATTGAAGAGGGCCATCTGATGGCCGATCATGTGCACATGATGATTTCTATACCGCCGAAGTATGCGGTGTCGAACGTGGTGGGGTACATCAAAGGGAAGAGTGCGATTCACCTTGCACGGGTGTATTCGGAGCGAAAGCGGAATTTTGCGGGGCAAAGTTTCTGGGCGCGAGGGTACTTTGTCTCGACCGTAGGGCGTGACGAAGAGGTGATTCGCAACTACATACGGGAGCAAGAGAAGGAAGACGAGCGATTGGATCAACTCGGACTGTGGAGATGAGCCGCCACCGAATCGGTGACACCAAGAGTTGGGGCCGCGTAAGCGACCCCGCATAGCCGCTTTGAGCGGCTCACAATTTGAAAGCCCCCGGCTTTGCCGGGGGATGGTTACTGAAAAGTACTGTAAGCGCCGCGTCTGATGTGGGTCAGGCGGGTGTTGCCAAACCGATGGACTCGTAGTTGCCCATGGCTCGTGCATAGATCAGCGCTTCTTCAATCCTGGTGAACGCGGGAACATAGATGTTGACACGGTCGTGGGTAGAGGAGCCCTGCCCTCGCTCGATGGACAGTCCGGCTTTGTGGCGGCCATCTTCTGCGAGGCGGCTGAAGGGGGTGAATAGCAGCTTTCCGATGCGGAAAGACTCTTGTGTTATGGAAGACATGTATGCCAACTTTCTCGAGTCGTGCGCAACGCACCTGCCGTCGTGCCCATGGATGGACGACGACTGCGGCAGTACGACGTACGACCTGTTGAGCTTGCCAGAGGGGAGAGTGACCACCAGATCAACCCATGCGATATGACGGGTCGGTGGCTGAAAAGAGGACAGCTTGGTTGGTGCCGTGAGCTAGAGTCAAACTGTTTACGGCCAGCAAGCAGAAACTGTAAACGCTTTGACTCTAACATAAAATTTCAAAACATGAAAAGATTTTTGTGCCTCGGGTGCTCGCGTCACGTTTTCGGCAAGATGTTGCCTCAATCTGGCATGACCCCAAAATGTCAGCTACTCAGATGAAATCGACCGTCGGGTCGGAGAGCACGCGGGCACACAGATGACCGCTGCGAGGGAGAAACTGTGGCGCGTCAGAACGGCAACGACCGATGGCAATCGCTGCGATTTCCCTTTTGTATCGTGCTCTCGCTCAGTCCGTCCTTGAGCATCTGGGCGCGAAACGCCAGGATGTCGGCCGGCGAGATGCGGCTGCACTTCATCTGCGCCAAGCGGTGCTTGAACGCGAACGCCCCATCGCGCGCGCCCCGTCGCTTGCGTATATAGCAGGCTGCTGAAATACTCCCCCTCGTCACAACCCAGCAGACGTTTTGGCAAGACAATCGAGGCAACCCAACCGACCAGACAGACGAGCCAGACATGCGCGGAGCCGACACCTTCAGCGAGAGCCTGTTCACCATGCGCCACCTCGATGACTTCGTGCCCGCCGATCACCCCTTGCGCGTGATCCGTGTGATGGTCAACAAGGCCCTGGCGAACATGGACGGGCTGTTTGCTCAGATGTATGCGGCCGACATCAAAGGCGGGCGGCCCAGCATTGCTCCCGAAAAACTGCTGCGCGCCATGCTCATTCAGGTGCTCTACAGCGTGCGCTCGGAGCGCCAGCTCATGGAGCAGACCCAATACAACCTGTTGTTTCGCTGGTTCATCGGCTTGGCCATGGACGACGCAGTCTGGGTGCCTACTGTGTTCAGCAAGAACCGCGAGCGCCTGATTGAGCACGATACGGTCATCGAGTTCTTCAACCAGATCGTGCAGCAAGCCCAGGAGCGGGAATTGTTGTCGGGCGAGCACTTCAGCGTGGACGGCACCTTGATCCAGGCCTGGGCAGGCCACAAGAGCTTCGTGCGCAAAGACCGCCAGGGCGATGGCGATACCGATGCGGGCAACTTCAAAGACCAAAAGCGCAGCAACGACACCCACGAATCCACCACGGACGGGGACGCGCGGCTGTATCGCAAGGGCAAGACGGCCAGTGAGTTGCGCTTCATGGGCCACACGCTCATGGACAACCGCCACGGCCTGGTGGTCAGTGCCGTGGTCACCCGGGCGGGCGGGCATGCAGAGCGTGAAGCGGCCAAGGCCATGATCAATGATGCCCGTCAGGCACTACCAGAGGACGAGCCCATCACCATCACGCTGGGAGCAGACAAAGGTTACGACTCCAAGGAGTTCATCGAAGCCCTGCAGGAGATGAACGTGCTGCCCCATGTGGCACAGAACAAGTCAGGACGTCAATCTGCGGTGCCTGACAGGATCGCAGACAGCGAGGGCTACGCCATCTCGCAGCAAAAGAGAAAGCTGATCGAACAAGGCTTTGGCTGGGCCAAGACGGTGGGGCACATGCGCCAGGTGCTGGTGCGCGGAATCAAAAAAGTGGACCAGATGTTTGTGCTGACGATGGCGGGCTACAACCTCACGCGGTTGCGCAGCTTGGGGCAAATCCGTCTGCAGGGGCAGATGTGATGGAAAAAGCGCAAGAAAACGGGTTCGGGGAGACGAAAAACGTCCATATGGGACGCTAAATTTCAAGATGCGGAAGGTTGGCGCCAGAAATACGTGAAGAGCACTGGAAGATGCGCGTGTGCGGGGGAGTATTTCAGCAGCCTGATAGGCCTCGAATTCGGGCCGGGTGCTGTTGCGTGCCAGGGGCCGGATATCGATGTCGCCGTCTTCGTTCTCGTAGGCTTTGAGCAAGGGCAGCTCAGTGGCTTCCAGGTACTGGTTGATGCGTGTCAGTTCCTGCGCTACGCCCTTTTTTGAAACAGAGCAGTGCCGTGCGTAGTGGTCAAGTGCCTGGGCCAGGGTCGCTTGCGTGGGGCCACCCAGCACAGGGGTGTGCTCGCAGTCGGCATTGGCCAGCTGTTCGTTGGCCCAGGCCTGAGCATCGGCGTATTTCTCGAAGGTGCGTGCCGGGCGCTTGCCGTTGGCCAGGGTCACTTGGATACGCCAGCCGTTGCGGTACTTGAAAGGGCTGGGGGTGCGGGTGGACTGCTTAGCCATGGTGGATCTCCGCAGATGCCAGGGAGGGGAGGGTGGCCTGTGTAGCCGGCATGGCCAGAAGGGGGGTGTGATACCTACTCATTTTTCGTCATCCCCAAGTTGTGGATGACGGGTGTAGGTGCGGGTTTTAGCCTGCTGGGGCCGAACCTCGCTCGTTTGGAGCGCCGTTGCGCGAACGCTACCGCCGTGTCCGGCAGAGCTCTGCACTATCACTTGCGCTATCAAACATCCCTTTGGGCACTGTTTGCGCCGGGAAAAACAAAGGCCTCCTGAGGGAGGCCTTTGTAAATCATGCACTTAGCACGCTTTAATTTGGTGGGTCCTGAGTGACTCGAACACTCGACCTACGGATTAAGAGTCCGCTGCTCTACCAACTGAGCTAAGAACCCGATCTCTGCTGTGGCAGCAGAACTAAAAATTATACGTTAAATCACCTTATTTTTTTGGCAAATTGGGGGCGCGTATGACGGCATTTTTGCTACGCGCCAAAAAAACCACGGTACCAATCCACAAAGCGCCGCACACCTTCTTTCACGCTGGTCGCCGGAGCAAAGTTTACCCACGCCTGCAGCGCCCGAGTGTCCGCGGCGGTGCTTTGCATGTCGCCCGGCTGGCGCGGCAGCATGCGTTTTTTTGCGGAGGTGCCTAAGGCTGCTTCGAGCGCTGCGATGTAGTCCAGCAAGACCGTGGGTGTGCTGTTGCCGATGTTGAAGATGCGGTAGGGCGCGGAGCTGGTGGCGGGATTCGGGTGCAGCGGGTCGAAGTGCGCATCAGGAGTGGCAGGCTTGTCGAGTACGCGCAGCACGCCCTCGACGATGTCGTCGATGTAGGTGAAATCGCGCACCAGTTGGCCATTGCCATAGACGTCTATGGTTTCGCCCGCGAGCATGGCGCGGGTGAACTTGAACAAGGCCATGTCTGGCCGGCCCCAGGGGCCATACACGGTGAAAAAGCGCAGTCCGGTCATGGGGATGCCGTAGAGGTGTGCATACGTGTGCGCCATGAGCTCGTTGGCTTTTTTGGTCGCGGCGTAGTAGCTGATCGGATGGTCCACCGCGTCGCTTTCGGCATACGGCATCTTGGTGTTGCTGCCATAGACGCTGGAGCTGCTGGCATAGACCAAATGTTCCACTTGGTGTTTGCGGCAGCATTGTAGGAGGTTGGCAAAGCCGAGCAGGTTGGCGTCGGTGTAGTCGTCCGGGTGCTCGATCGAGTAGCGCACCCCCGCCTGGGCAGCCAGGTGCAGGACACGCTGCGGACGCACCTCGTCGAACAGTGCAGCCAGCCCCTGGCGGTCGACCAAGTCCAGCCTGACGAAGCGAAAGCCCTGATAGGGCTGCAGCTGCGCAAGGCGGGCCTGCTTGAGCGCCACGTCGTAGTAACTGTTGAGGTTGTCCAGCCCGACGACTGGGCAACCGCGTTCGAGCAGGCGCAGCGCGCAGTGCATACCGATGAAGCCGGCGCTACCGGTGACGAGAACAGGGTTCATGGCGCGATCGGGGCCGGCAGCCACGCGTATTCATAACGTATGGGCGGCGTGTTGCGGGGCATTTTGTCCAAGGGAAGATCGAGGGCATGCACCGGTGCGGCCGGCAGTACGGCAAAAACGCCATCCCACCAATTCACGGGCGCGCGGTCGCGGCGCGCCACGAACAGTAGGCCCACGCCCGCCGCACGAGCGCGCTCGCGCGCCGCGCGGATGCAGTCTGCCTGAGAATGGCCGGGGCCAGCGCATGCGAGCGCAAAGCCTTGCGGGAAGCGCGAATGCAACATGGCCGCGATCATGTGGTCGGAGCCGACGATGATGCCGCGGCCATCGTAACCGGCGCGCGTGAGGAGCTCTGCGAGTTGGGGCAAGGGGTGGTTGAGTTCGTCCGCGTCGCCGCGCCAGCCGGCGATCCAGGGGCGTGCCGCGGCCAGCACCAGAAACAACAGCGCCACCCCCACTACGGCGGTGGTGTAGCCGCGGCCGGCAGCGGGCTCGAGCAGCGCCGGGCGCCAGACATACAGGGCCAACGGGGCGATCGACAGCAGCGGCAGCACCCATCGCTGCTTGAAATGGCTCACGCCGCCTGCCAGCACCATGCCCAAGAGGGCCAAGCACACGATGAGCAGATAGCGACCAAGCAACGGCCAGGCCCAAGCACGCCAGGGCGGTGTGCTGTGGGCGGGGGAGCTGGTGGGGGGGCGTCCAGGGTTTGCGCGCCACAACCGGCCGCGGTAGCTCAGCAGCAGCACCAGCAGCCACAGGCCCAGCGTCGAGAGCACCGCCAGTGCCAGACTGCCCAAGCCTTGCAGCCACGTTCTTTGCGCCGAGATGTCCATCTTCTGCAGTGTTTCCGCGGTGGCCTGGTGCCAGTGCGAGAGCAGCCAATACCCGTGGGGCGCGAAGATCAGCAGCCCGACGAGTGGCGCCCACCACCATCCGTGGGCCAGCACGGCGCGCCGTGCCTGCGGCACGGTCAGGGCTGCAAGCAGCAAGGCGGCGATGAACAGCGCGAAGTTGTATTTGGTCAGCAGCCCTAAGCCGCAGAACAGCCCGAGCCACAAAAAATTGCCAGGCTGCGGCGCACGGATCTGGCGCAGCACCGCCCACCAGGCGCCAAAACCCATGGCCGTGACCAGCACGCTGTGCGTCTGGTCACGCAGCGCGTGCCAGCCGAACGGCAGCATCAGCACCAGCGCCCCGGCGACGCGCCAGGCACCCGGCGGCTTGAGCAGGGTGCGCGCCGCGTGCCAGGCCAGCACGTAGCTCAGGGCGATCAGCACTTGTTTGACGAGCGCCAGCGCGAGCACACTCGGCCCCAGCAGTTGGCACACGGCCCATTGCATCCAGGTGTAGAGCGGCGGTTGCGGCCCATAACCCAAGGCAAACTGCTGCGCCCACAGAATCTGCTCCGATTCGTCCCACTTCATGCCCGGTGAAATCGCCACGCGGGAGACTACGTGCGCCACGGTCAGCAGCACGAGCCAGACGAACGGATGCTCGTACAGGCAGGCTTGCCAGTCTCGGGAGGACGGTGTTTGCGCGGACGTCATGGAGAAAGGCTGCAGGCGTCGGCAAACAGGTGTTTGCACGGTGCGCCAGGCAGGCATTAGGGGGATGGGGTTGCCGCTGCAAGGACGCAGCGGTGAGGCAACGGGGTAGTATAGGCGGCTGCCGTTTACCTTTGGAACATGCTCCCAGTGACTGCGCCCGATCCCGACGTCTCCATCGTCGTTCCCATTTACAACGAATTCGACAATTTGCCCGAGCTGGTGGAGCGCATCGACGCCGCCATGCGCACGCAGCCGCTCAGCTACGAGCTGATCGCGGTGGACGATGGCTCGACCGACGGCAGCGGCGAGCGCCTGCGCGAGCTCGCCGCGACCCGCCCATGGCTGCGAGCCGTGTGCTTGGTGCGCAACTATGGCCAGTCGAGCGCATTGCAGGCGGGCTTCGACCGCGTGCGCGGCCGCTACGTCGTGACCCTGGACGCAGACCTGCAAAACGAACCCGGCGACATCCCGCTGCTGCTCGCGCGGCTCGAGGCCGACCCCACGGTGGACATGATTTCCGGCTGGCGCAAGAACCGCCAGGACAAAGCCTTGTCGCGGCGCCTGCCTTCGGTGCTGGCCAACCGGCTGATCTCGCGCGCGACCAACGTGCAGCTGCATGACTATGGCTGCGCCCTCAAAGCCTACCGCCGGCCCATCATCGACCGCATCCGGCTCTATGGCGAGTTGCACCGCTTCATTCCCTCGCTGGCGCGTGACGCGGGCGCGCGCATCGCGGAAGTGCCTGTGCGCCACCACGCGCGCACGCGCGGTGTTTCCAAGTACGGGATCGACCGCACGTTTCGCGTCATCCTTGACCTGATCTTCATGGTGTTTTTCATGCGTTTTCGTCAGCGCCCGCTGCACGCTTTCGGCGGCCTGGGCCTGTGGCTGGCCACGCCTGGCATGCTGATCCTGGCCTGGCTGCTGGTGCAAAAGCTCCTGGGCGCGGACATCGGCGGGCGGCCTCTGCTGCTCGCGGGTGTGCTGCTGGTGCTCATGGGCATGCAGTTCATTGCCGTGGGTCTCGTGGGTGAGCTGCTCACGCGCATCTATTACGAGTCGGGAGGCGGGCAGCAATATCATGCCCATGAGTACGGGGCCTGCGCAGAATCGCAAACGCCGCAAGGTGCCGGCGGTAAAGCCCCGGCACCGCAACCGGCGGTGCACGCGGTAACCTCGAAGTGAACCGTTCACGCAAAGCCTGGCTCAAGGGCCTGGTCGGCCTCGCGCTGCTTGCAGCAGTGGCCTATCTGGCGGACCCTGCGGCCTTGCTGCTGCGGCTGCGCGAGGCGGATGGGCGTTGGCTGTTGCTCGGCCTTGTGGCGGCGTTCGCCTCGAACGTTATCTCCGCCTGGCGCTGGCACGCGCTGGCGCAGTGGCTGGGTCTGCCCATGCGCTGGATGGACGCGCTGCGCTGGTATTTTCAGGCCATAGGATTGAACGCGCTGCTGCCTGGCGCCGTGGTCGGTGGCGACGTTTATCGTGCGGTGGCGGCTTTCGGCATGCTGCAAGCGCCCGCGGCGCCCATGCCGGAGGCCAAAGTCGTTGCATCCTTGTCGGTGCTGCTCGATCGCCTGAGCGGCGTGTGGATGCTGTGCGCGCTCGGCGCCCTGGGCGCGGCGGCTTCGGCGCCTGCCTTGGCGCCGGTGCTGCATGTCCGCCCGTTTTTTGTTCTGGTGGTGGCCGTTTTGGGAGCGTTGCTTTTGCTTGCATTCCCGTGGGTGCTGCTGCTGTGGCTGCGCGCCAAGCGGACCAACACCACCTCTGCCTGGCTGGCGCCACTGACGCAAGCCGCGGCACGCTCCGACGCGGGGCGCCAATGGCTGCTGCAAGCGCTGTCGTCGGGCATGGTGCAGGTTCTGTCCGCAACCGCGCTGGCTTTGGGTGGCCTGGCTTTGGACGTGCACTTGCCCGCCTCGGCCTGGACCTTTGCCATGGCGCCGATATTTCTGCTCGCAGCCCTTCCTGTCAGCATAGGCGGGTGGGGTACGCGCGAGGCCGCGAGCATCGCAACGCTGGCTCCTTTTGGCGTGCCCGCGGCGGCCGCGATGGGCGTGGCCCTAGTTTACGGAGGGTATGCGCTCGTGCAAGGCGCCGTGGGCGCCTTGGCTTTCGGCATGCCAGGGCGCAGTGCGCGGCAGCGCGGATGAGGGGTTACGCTGCAGCGCAAGCAGCGGTGCCGCCGCTACTATGCAGAATTTTGAAACAAAAAATTCTTAGAACCTATCCGAAAAACCGTGATCTAATATCCTGTTCATGACGCAAAAGTGGCAGGAGAAGCGCTATGAGTGGAGTACGCAAGCCCTACGTCTTGAGCGATGCGCTGTGGGAGAAGATCGAGCCTTTGATTCCGAAGCGTGAGAACACACACCCTTTTGGCGGAGGCAGGCCGAGGAGACCAGATCGGCAGTGCATGGAGGCGATCCTGTTCGTGCTCAGCACCGGGTGTCAATGGAAGGCGCTCGATGCCACGGGCTTGTGCCCGGGCTCGACAGCGCACGACCGGTTTCAGGAATGGGTCAAGGCGGGGGTGTTTCGACGCATTTGGGAAGCGGGCCTGGCGCACTACGACGAGTTGAAAGGCATCGACTGGGAATGGCTGTGTGCCGATGGCTCCCAGGGCAAAGCCCCGCTGGGTGGGGAAAAAAAGCGGGCCCAATCCGACCGATCGCGGCAAACGAGGCGTCAAGCGCAGTGTGCTGTGTGACGGCGCCGGGGTGGTGCTGGGGATGGTCATCGAAGGAGCCAATCGTCCTGACCTCGAATTATTGCCCAAGACCTTGGAGTGCATTCCCGACTCGTGCCAGCAGCGCAAGCGCTTCAGACAGCCCTCGCACCTGTGCCTGGACAAGGGCTACGACAGCCAGGCACTGCGTCAGTGGCTGCGCCAGCAAGGGTTCATTACGCATATCCCGCGCCGAGGGCAAAAACCCGAGCCCAAGCCTGACGGGGCAAAGGCGCGGCGTTGGGTCGTCGAACGGACGCATTCCTGGCTCAATCGCTACCGGCGCTTGCTCGTTCGCTGGGAGAAAAAGGCGGCCAACTACGAGGCCATGCTCCATCTTGCTGCAGGCATCAGCGCGTTTCAACAAGCAGGATTATTCGGATAGGCTCTAAGGGACATCCTGCAACACCCCATCAAAAGTTTGGCAGGTGTAAGCAAAAGATGGCATCCTCTGAACCCATGAAACAAGCCAACCTCGAGCTGAATCTCACGGTGCGTAAGACGCGCAAGCAAGTGTTCCTCGAACAGATGGACAAGGTAGTGCCGTGGGATGAGCTGGAGCAGCTGATTGCGCCCTACTACAGCGAAGGCATCAAGGGACGCCCACCCTTTGCGCTGCAGACCATGCTGCGCATCCACTTCATGCAGCAATGGTTCAATCTGGGCGACTAGGCGATGGAAGAGGCGTTCTTGGACACACCGCTGTACCGCGAGTTCGCGCAACTGCCAGCCTCTGGGCGCCTAGTAGATCGTTCCAATAAAACAATTACGATTTATGCGAGCCCAAGATCGAACTTTCTCCAGCGAAAGACAACTGGCGTTGCATTCATCTCTTCGACGCCTTTCAAGATGCGCGCCTTGAGTTCTGGGATCGAGGCGACCCGAATATGGCGAAGGAAGGTGCGCGCCATTTTCGAGAAGGCGCACTCGATCAGGTTGAGCCAGGAGCCATGCTTGGGCGTATGAACATATTCGAAGCGTCCCGGCCGTGTGGCGAGGTAGGCCATGGTTTCCCTGGAGACATGAGCGCAGTGATTGTCCAGCACGACCCGGATGATGGCCTGCGGTGGGTAGTAGGCGTCGATGGCCTTGAGCAGGGCGACAAATTCCTGGCTGCGGTGACGGTCTTCGACCTGGGCAAACACATGGCCGGAGTGCAGGTCGATCCCCGCAAGGATGGAAACCGTACCATGGCGCACGTACTCGTAGTCGCGACTGACCGTCGGCGCCTTGCCGGAAACGGGCGGCAGATCAGGCGCGGTCAGGCCAATCGCCTGAACCCCGGGCTTCTCATCGACGCTCACGGTGTAGATGGGATTCGGGCGCCCGTCATGAACAGCGCCTTCGGTGTAGAGCGCCACGTCGCGATAGACCATCAGCACCTCATGCATTTTCCGTTCGAAGTCGGGATCGCGCTTCTCCAAGTAATAGCTGATCTTATGCGGCTTGAGCTGGTTCTCGTTGAGGATGCGCCAGACCGTGCTCTTGCCCGCACCGGCAAGTCGCGGGAATCCAGCCTGTCCGGCGTGCTCGGACACATAGCGCGCCAGCGCCGAGATGCTCCACAATTCCGCGGCCAGGCCCAGGTCTTTCGGCTTGACGCACGCCACGCCGACCACCCACGCCTTTGCCTCCTCTGTGATTTGCGGGGCATGCGGACGATGGTAGGTGTCCTTCAAGCCCGCTTGAACATCCGCGGCCAGGGCCTTGTCGATGCACTTGTAGATCATCGGTCGGCTCACGCCCAGCTTCCGTTGTATCTCGCTGATCGAGACGCCTTGCGCGTACTTGAGCAATACCCTGGCGCGCTCCACCTCCCGCACGGGCGCGGTGCGCGATGCCGCCAGTTCAGACAGCATCGCCCGCTGTTCGTCCGACAACACCAGCGCCGCCCGTCCGCTTGTCCTCGCCATGACTGCCTCCGTAGAAGTTGCATGCAGAATCATGGCAGCCATCGGCTATTTTGTAAATGTATTAATGGAACGATCTACTAGGTAACGTAGCCGCGTGCTAAACCTCTTGCGCTCACCCCTCTCCCCCCGGCAATACCCTGCGACCAAAATCAATTTCAAATCCATCGGGCACCGGCTTGAACGGCTTCGCCGGTGAGCGGTGGCTGCTCTGGAAGGCGCGCAGCGCCTGCACGTCGATCTCGCCGATCACGCAGTAATCGGTGATGCCGCCCTTGACCCGCAGCAGGTCGCGCTGCCAGCTTTCCTTGAACGGCGCACGGATGCGGCTGTCGCCGTATTGGCGGTCGTTGCACTGGACGATGTAAGCGTGCATGTCCAGCGCGGCGGACTCCACCATAGCGTTAAAGGTTTCGGTGTCCTGGTTCCACTCCGGCACGAACAGCGCATCCACCTTGCCGCGCAGGGCTGCACGATAGCTGATGTTGGTCAGCTCGCTGCAGACCAGCAGGGCAAAGCGCAGGTCGCCGTGTTGCAGGATGGGCGGTGTTTTCCAGACCTTGTCCGGCTGCAGTTTTAGCCCGGCCAGGCGCTCCAGTTCCTCCTCTTCGTGAAAGGCCGGACGCTGTTTGTCCTGCCGGTAGATCATCAGCGAGGGGAAGCCCAGGCCGTCGTGTGACAGCGCGACCCACACTTGGTGGCGTACCTTCCCCTTGCTGGCGTGCAGGTATTCGATACCGGTGATCAGCGAGATGCCGCGCCCCTGCAGCTTGCGGGCGATGCGGATGAACCAGTGCGCTGGCAAGGCCAGCTCAGGCAGCACCAAGTAGCGGCTGTGCTGCGGCTGGGCGATCACGCCATCGAGCAAACGGCACAGTCGGGCGTAGCGCTCGGCGTCCGGGTCGGGCATGCGCATGACGGATGCCGTCCAACTTGCCATCTGCGTCTTCCAGCTGGAGACGGCAATACCGTATCGGCGCTGGGGCTGGCCATCTCGAATCTGCAGCACGCCGTGCTTGTCGAACAAGGGTGCCGCGTCGCCGAGTTTGAAGCCGCGCACTGCGAGCACGACTGCCTGCATGGCTTCGCGCTGAGACGCGTCGTAGGCCGCCTTGTTGAGGATGAATAGCTCGGGCAGGTTGTAGGGCCGGGTGGCGAATAGCAGGCCGTGCGGAAGGCTTTTGAGGCGAATCCACTGGGCCAGGTGCCGTGTGCCATCGAGCACGCTTCCTGGCAGCAGTTCTGCCACATGGGCGCAGAAAGCCACAGTCTTCTTGGCGGGTATGCCGCGCTGCGCAACCATCTCCTGCGGCAAGCCTAGGAAGCGGAAGGGCATGTGTGCCAGGTCAAAGGAGAAAAGGCGTGCCTGCTGGGCCTGGAAACCCTTGGGCGACAGATACCAGTCCAGCAGCGCGTTGACATCCAGCGCGGGCAGGTAACCGTCCATGTGCGCCTGCCAGGCGGCCTTGCCTTCCTTCGACAGCCTTGGGGGGAAGGCCGCGCTGATGCTCTCGCGCACCGTGGTGTAAACCTGCTTCTGCCAGCGCGCCAGGAGCTCGGCAGGAGGTGGCACGTCTTCACTCGGGCAGGCCTTGATGCCCAGCTCGCAATGCTCGGCCAGCTGGATGCTTAGCCGCTCCAGCCCCCGCAGAATATTGCGCAGTGCCTCAAAGTCTTCGCACGCCGTGGCCAGACGGATGACGCGGGGCAGGTAAACCGCCAGATCGAAGAACTGCGGCAGCACCAGCACATGCTGCACAAAGGCTCGGAAGAAGGATTGGCGGTGTGCCCGCCAGGCATGCGGCAGCAGGTCGCGCTCGTAGGCTTCGAAGTCGCGCAGCTTGATGGCAAAGCTGGCGCGGCGCATGGTTAGGGCATCGGCCTTGCGCAGGTTGTCCGCTGCCTCGCCATCACTCTGCGTGGCGGCGAGGAGGTCGGTGCCCACATGGCTGGCTGACCGCGGCAGGCGCGGCATGGCGCGCCATTCGCTGGCGCGTTCGTGAATCTGGTGAGCGATAGCATCCACGAGGGTCTTGCCGGGTTCGCCCGACAGCATGAACACCTTGTTCTTGGTGTTGGCAAAGCGAATCTGGCTGTCGCTCAGGTAGACGGGGTGGAAGCCGATCTGCTTGTGGCACTGATCCGCCCAGCCCAGCTTTCCCCCAGCCCGCGCGAACACCCAGTTCCACAGTTCAACGGTGGAGCGGAAGTTGGCGCCATCTTCCATAACTAACAGGATGTCGTCCACATAGCGACCGTAGTACAGCGGCGCCAGCTGCTGTTCAACGATCCGGTCCAATTCTGCAAGCGCCACGTTAGCCACCACAGCCGAGGCTGGCAGGCCGACGGGCAGGCCCTTCTTGAGCGGCGTGGCTACGGCCCAGGCGCGCAATGCCTGGATGAACAAGCGGTGAAGCTTGGCTTGGGTGGGCGTCAGCTCCAGCCCCATCACATCGACCACAAAAGCAGGGTCCAGCATGAAACTGGGATTCAGCTCGTGATAGAACGAGCTGACATCCGCCGTGAGTGCCACAATTTTTTTGTTGGACTCAAGCGCGGTACGCATGGCCTTGATGCCGTTGTCCCGCCAATCGCGGAAGGGTTTCAGGTAAGGCTCGAAGGAGCCGAGTGAGAGTGCGTTGATGCCCTTGCCATCCTGCGTGCGGCGTAGGCGGTTGCCATAGGCGCAGGGCGTCAGCTTGGCGTCGAAGAGGTGGCCCACCTCAAGAATCCACAAGGTGGACAGCACATGAAAGTCAAGGCTGCACTCGGCCATCACCCGGAATTCGGCTTTGGGCTTCTGCGGCTTGTCGCCTTCGCTGAGGAGGCCACACGCGTGCGCCCATTCTTCGGCTGGAGACGAAAAGATCAGACCGTTGCCGTGCTTCTCGCGGTACTGCTTCCAGCATGACATTTCCACAGTCTTGGTGGCCAAGGTCCATCCGCCGACAAACTCGGGCTGCGTGACCCAGCTCTCATCGGCACCGTGGAGTTTCACCAGCAATGCGCTAAGGTTCGCGTGGAGAGTCTCCTCGTAGTCAGCAATCGCCTCCAGCGAGGGATGCGACGAGTAGTACAAATCTACTTTGGCCTTTCGATACGCCAAGCTGAGATCATGGAGGCTGGTCACGGGAGGTCTTTCACAGGAAAGTCGAGGACAACGGAGATTCGTAACGCGCTGGCCACTGGCTGTTGACGCCGACCGAAAATTGAGCCGCTTTTTGGTGTGATGCCGATCCAAATTTGAGCCAGGTGTTTTACCTACCCTGCTGTTTTTTGCAGCAAGGGACTGAAGAGGGTGATCACCATGGACATGATTGGCAAGATTCGGCGGATGCACAGCCGGGACAAGAAGACGCAGAGGGAGATTGCGAGGGCAACGGGGCTGTCGCGCAACACGGTGGCCAAGTGGTTGCAGGAGTCACAGCCGGTGGAGCCCAAGTACCGCCGGGAGGCGGCCAAGGCGACCAAGCTGTCGGCGCACGAGGCCGAGCTGATCCAAGCCTTGAAGGCCGATGCGAATCGGCCCAAGAATGAGCGGCGAACGGCCAAGGTGTTGATTTCCACCGAATTCTGACCCACCGTTTCCATCCAATATTGACCCACCCTGGATAGAGCCTTGGGGGGGCTCACGGTGTGGATAACTTCTTGGTTTTGGACTCCTTCTTGATGGGTTGAGCGGAGCTGTTCTTGAACCGGTAGCTGTCGTTGCCGGTCTCAAGGATATGACAGTGATGCGTGAGTCGGTCCAGCAGCGCGGTGGTCATCTTGGCATCGCCGAACACGCTGGCCCATTCGCTGAAGCTCAGGTTTGTCGTGATGACCACGCTGGTGCGCTCGTAGAGCTTGCTGAGCAGGTGGAACAGCAAGGCGCCACCCGTTGCACTGAAGGGCAGATAGCCCAACTCGTCGAGCACCACCATGTCCATGTGGGCCAAGCGGTGGGCCATCTGTCCGGTTTTGTTGCAGACCTTCTCTTGCTCGAGCATGTTGACCAGCTCGACCGTGGAGAAGAAACGCACCCGGCGCCGATGGTGTTCGACAGCCTGCACCCCGATGGCGCTGGCCAAGTGGGTCTTGCCGGTGCCCGGACCGCCGACCAGCACCACGTTCTCAGCCCTGTCCATGAACTCGCAGCGGTGCAGCTGACGCACCAGGGCTTCGTTGACCTCACTGTTGCTGAAGTCGAAGCCTGCCAGGTCCCGGTAGGCCGGCAGCTTGGCCTGCTTGAGCTGGTAGGCCACGGCCCGCACCTCGCGCTCGGCCGTCTCGGCTTTGAGTAACTGCGAGAGCATCGGCTGAGCCGCTTCAAAGGCCGGCGCACCTTGCTCGGCCAATTCGGAGACGGCTTGCGCCATGCCGAACATCTTGAGTTCGCGCAGCATGATGACGATGGCTCCAATGGCGGGGTCATGACGCATGGCGCACCTTCCTCTCCGACGCACGCAGGTCGTCATAGCGGTTCACGTTGGCCAGCGGTTCACGAACGAGGCGCAGCGCCTGCGGAGCAGTCACCGGGGGTGGTGGCGCCTTGCTGTCGAGCAGCCGGTGCAGCACATTGAGCACGTGCATCTTGGTCGGCACACCTGCCTCCAGGGCCAGCTCAACGGCGGTCAGCACCGCCTGCTCGTCGTGGTGCAGCACCAAAGCCAACACCTCGACCATCTCGCGGTCGCCACCGGGCTGCTTGAGCAGAGCCGCCTGCAGTTGCCGCAAGGCCGCTGGCAGTTCGGCGAACGGGGCGCCGTTGCGCAGCGCTCCTGGCTTGCGTTGCAGCACGGCAAGGTAATGGCGCCAGTCGTAGACGGTGTGGCCTGCGCTGTCGTGGCGGCGGTCGATGACGCGCGGATGTTCGCAGAGCAATTGGCCCTCGGCCGCCACCACAATCCGCTCGGCATAGACACGCAGGCTCACTGGTCGGTTGGCGTACGAGGCAGGCACGCTGTAGCGAACGCGCTCGAAGGTCACCAGGCACGTGGGCGAGACGCGCTTGGTGTGCTCAACAAAGCCATCGAAAGGACGCGGCAGCGGCATCAGCAGCGCCCGCTCCTGCGCCCAATGTCGGCGATGGTGCCCGGCAGCTTGCCGTGGTCAATCTCGTGCCACAGGGCCGTGCAACGCGCCTCCAGCCAGTCGTTCAAGGCCGCCAGCGTGGCGAAGGCCGGCACGTGCTGCCAGAGCCGGTGGCGCGCATCGCGCACATTCTTCTCGACTTGCCCCTTCTCCCAGCCAGAGGCCGGGTTGCAGAACTCCGCCTCGAACAGGAAGTGGCTGACCATGGCGCCAAAGCGCGCGTTCACATCGCGCTCCTTGCCACGGCGTACCTTATCGACGGCGGTCTTCATGTTGTCGTAGATGCCGCGCCTGGGTACGCCACCGAGCACGCGAAACGCGTGGTTGTGGGCGTCGAACAGCATCTCGTGCGTCTGCAGCAGGTAGGCCCGCACAATGAAAGCGCGGCTATGGCTGAGCTTGGTGTGGGCCACCTGCAGCTTGGTGCGTTCGCCGCCGATGACGGCCCAGTCTTCGCTCCAGTCGAACTGGAACGCCTCACCGGCACCGAAAGTCAGGGGCACGAAGGTGCCGCGGCCGGTAGTTCGCTCGGCTTCCTGCCGCTTGACCTGCCAAAGACGCGCGAAGGCGGCCACGCGGTTGTACGAGCCGTTGTAGCCCAGCGCGGCCAGGTCGGCGTACATCTGTTTGACCGTGCGCCGCTGTTTGCGCGATTTGCCGGCCTCGGTCTTGAGCCAGCCTGCCAATTTGTCTGCGAACGGGTCGAGCTTGCTGGGGCTCACGCGCTTGGCATAGCGCGGCTCGACCGTATCGGCCCGAAGGTACTTCTTGATGGTGTTGCGAGACAGCCCGGTGCGCCGCGCTATCTCGCAAAGGAGAGCAATGCTCTCGCAATGCCCAACGCCTGATGACACTCAATGTCGCCACGTCAATCACTCCTGTACTCCTGCCACTAAAAGCAGCAGGTTAGGGTTCTTACGTGGGTCAGATTTGGATGGAAATCACCCTTGAAGGTGGGTCAGTTCTGGATGGAAATC
>CAVPUD010000142.1:0-3314 GCA_963708545.1 uncultured beta proteobacterium
TGCTAAGCTGCGCGCCCGGATTGGACTGCAAGGAGATCGAACATGGCCGCACTTGAATGGTCGGATGCCCTGGCGCTGGAACTGCCGCTGATGCAAATAATTGGAATCTGACCCCAATTTCCCCACTTCACCCCTCGCAATTGCGCCAAGCCCTCCCTCCGAGCTGCGGCCGCAGTGCGTTGGCCTGGGGGCGCAGGGATTCGGTGACGGCGGGCAGGCGCAGGACGTAGGCCGTGCCGGCGGGGCGCTCGGGTACCACGCGCGCGGTGCGCACGCCCTTGGCGCGCAGCTCGGCCAGGGCGCGCTGTGCGGCTTCCTCGCTGCTGTAGCGGCCCAGCGACAGGCCGGGCTCCCAGGCGGCGCCGGGGCGGTCGAAGGCGATGCCGAGTTCGCGCAGCTCGGCCTTTTTCTTGTCGAGCGCGTCCGCCTGCGGGAAGCGCCCCAGATACACCATCCAACGCCCCGCGACCGGGATCGGGTCTAGCGTCCAGCTGCCTTGCGGCCAGCGGGCCAGGGCTTTGCGCAGCGTTTCGGCCTGGTGCGCGTCGAAGGTGCCGGCCTGCAGGCATACCGCGGGCGCTGCAGAGGGGCCGGAAGCCGCTGCGGGGCCGGCTGGACCAGGTGCGGCCACGGTCGCCGCCTTCGCAGCCGCCTCGGAAGCGGTGGCTGGAGCCGGAGCGTCCGCCGCGGCGTCGGTCGGGGGCGCAGCCGCCGCGGGCGCCACCGCTGAGCTTGGCGACGCGCTGGAAGGCGCGGAGGAGGAGACGATGGCTGGCGCCGCGTCGCTGGCCGGCGCCGTGCGCAGGATTTGCAGCGTCTCGGGCCTTATCTGTTGCAGCTGGTGCTGCGGCTCGGAAGTCTCGGCAGGTGCGAGGCCGAGCGCGCGCAAGGCGCCGTGCGACCAGGCGAAGTAGCCGAGATTTAGCAAAAATAGGAGCAAGACGAAGAAGCGCAGCATGGGAAAATGGCTCATTTGGCCATAAACGGTGGCGCCGCGGGCTGGTCTGCAGCGGCCACGCAGATGGCGTCGCCAACAACGGCGGCAGCGCCGGCCTTCGTACCAGCAACGGCCGCTTCGCCAGCAGCGCGGGCGCGCGGGCGCACGCTGACCTCGGCGCTCGTGATGGCGCGCAGGCCCGCGCGGGTTTGCACCTGCAGCGCGCCGTCCGCGCCCACGCCTTGCGCCACGCCACTTGTGCCGTCGCTGAGCAGCACTTCGCGCCCTGCCAAAAGGTCGCGCGCGGCGTAGCGGGCGCGCAGCGGCGCAAAGCCGTGCGCGGCGAAGGCTTGCACGCTGCCCAGCAGCGGCGCCAGCAGGCGCAGCAGCGCGGTGGGCGCGTCCATGTCTAGGAGCCTGTCGGGCTTTGGAATCGTCGGCTGCGAATGCGCCGCAGCGGCCCATTTTTTACCGTCTTCTTGCCCCATAGCACCACTATGGGGCGGCGAATCCGGCAAAAACTGGTCTCGCTGGGGCGCATTCTCGCTTTCGACGCCCAAAGCCCGACAGGCTCCTGGCGCGATGTCCTGCAGGCAGGCGGGCGGCGTGGCAAGCCCTTGCGCGTCGCGCGGGCGGATGTTGATGCCTATGCCTATGACCACGTAGCGTGCCGAGGTGGATGCCGAGGTGGACCGCCCGGCGGCAAAGCCCGTCCCCGCGCCCGGCAGCACGAAGCTCGCCGTCTCGGTCAGGATGCCGCCGAGCTTGCGGTCGTCGGTCAGCCACAGGTCGTTGGGCCACTTGAGGCCCAGGCGCAGGCCCTGCGGGCTGTCGGATGCTGGCGGCACGGGCTGCAGGCTCTCGGCCACGCTCAGCCCCACGGCGAGCGACAGGCCCGACCAGTCGCGCGGCGCGAGCGGCAGGCCGAGCGAGAAGGTCAGCGAATCGCCGGGGCTGCTGAGCCACTGCCGCCCCAGGCGCCCGCGCCCAGCGGTCTGCTGTTCGGCCACGAGCAGCGTGGGCGCGCTGTGCCCGTCGCGTGCGCGGCGCATGAGTTCGGTGTTGGTCGAGTCGATGCGTTCGAGCACTTCGACGATCCCGCCCGGCAGGTGTGCCGTGAGCGCCTGCTGCAGCGCAGCCAAGGGCCAGACAGGTCTATCCGCGCTGGCGCAGTCGCTTGCCTCGTTCAACGGCGCGCCCGTCATGGCTGGCCCCGGCGTGCGCTTTTGCGCGCGCGCTTGGGTGCGAGCAGCGTGCCGCGGCAGTCGGGGCTGCCGCAGCGGCAGGCGTATTCGGCCTTGAGCTTGGGCGTCTGGCGCGCGTCGATCACGAGCGCGTAGTCGAAGCTCAGCTCCTCGCCCGCGCGGATGTTGCGCAGCGCGACGATGAAGATGCGGCCCGCGCGCTCGTCCGCGTAGCAGTTGGGCGCGCAGCTATGGTTGATCCAGCGCGAGGCGTTGCCGCCCACCTTGCCGTCGATCACATGCTCGTCATCGATGTGGAAGTAAAACGTGTGCTGCGGCTGCGCCGGATCGTGCGGGTGGCGCTGCAGCGCCTCCTGCCAGCTGATGATTTCGCCGGTATATTCGATCAGCACCTCGCCCTCGGCGATATCCTGCAGCGCGAACACGCCCCTGCCGTGCACGGGCGAGCGCCGCACCTGCAGGCGCCGCCCGCGGCCCCGCGCGGCAGGGGCAGTTGCAGGGAAATCTTTGGCCGCGGCGGCGGCATGCGTGCAAGACATGGCAAAACTCTGTTAATTTGAAATTTGCACCTGCGCGCGCATGTGTACGTACGCGCGCAAGGCCACGCATTTTAGAAACAGACCAAACACTTCAAAGTATTCCCGCATGAGCAAAACCCTGGTCATCGCCGAAAAACCCTCCGTCGCGCAAGACATCGTGCGCGCCCTCACGCCCGTGGCGGGCAAGTTCGACAAGCACGACGATTATTTCGAGAACGAGCGCTACATCGTCACCAGCGCCGTGGGGCACCTGGTCGAGATCCAGGCGCCCGAAGCCTACGACGTCAAACGCGGCAAATGGAGCTTTGCGCACCTGCCCGTGATCCCGCCGTATTTCGAGCTCAAGCCCGTGGACAAGACCAAGAGCCGCCTGAGCGCCGTGGTGCGTCTGGCGCGGCGCAAGGACGTGACGGAGCTTATCAACGCCTGCGACGCGGGCCGCGAGGGCGAGCTGATCTTCCGCCTGATCGAGCAGTACGCGGGCGGCAGCAAGAACGGCCGCCCCATGCCGCTGGGCAAGCCCGTGCGGCGCCTGTGGCTGCAGTCCATGACGCCGCAGGCCATCCGCGACGGCTTTGCCGCGCTGCGCACGGACGAGCAGATGCAGGGCCTGGCGCAGGCCGCGCGCAGCCG
>CAVPUD010000143.1:0-3474 GCA_963708545.1 uncultured beta proteobacterium
TGCTAAACCACACGAAATGGGACTGCAAGTACCACGTCGTGTTCATACCGAAGGGTCGACGAAAGGTGTTGTACGGTCAGCTGCGGATGCACCTGGGCGAGGTGTTTCGAGGGTTGGCGCAGCACAAGGAGAGTCGGGAAATTGGGGTCAGATTCCAATTTCATCGAAGGTGCAGGGAGCGCGCCCGAAATTGGAAAATTGGGGTCAGACTCCAATTCTTTTTCGTCCGCTGCCTGCCGAACCGACGCGCGTGTCGCCCAACCCCCTCAAACCGTCAACACCGCCAGCGCCGCGAGCGGGGCGGTTTCAGCGCGCAGGGTGCGGGGGCCAAGGGTGACGGCCGTCCAGCCTTGCTGCAGCGCGAGTGCTTCTTCGGCGCTGCTCAGGCCGCCTTCGGGGCCGGAGAGCAGGTGCACGGGTGCGGCGCTGACGTCGTGGCCTTCTGCGATTGCGGCTACGGCGCGCAGCGCGATGCTGTGGGGCTGCAGCGACAGCAGCAGGCGCTGCGCTGCGGCGCTGCGGGGTGCGTCCGCTGGCCCGGCGGATGCTGCAGCGGATGGCGCGCGCGCCTGACCGGCGCCCTGCGCGCGCAGCCAGTCGGCCAGGGTCTGCACGGGCTGCACGCGCGGTACGCGGTTGCGGCCGCATTGCTCGCAGGCGGCCACGGCGATCGCCTGCCAGTGCGCGCGCTTTTTGTCGGCGCGCTCGCCTTGCAGGCGCAGCACGCTGCGTTCGGCCAGCAGCGGCGTGAGGCTCGCGGCGCCGAGTTCGGTGGCTTTTTCGACCAGCCAGTCCATGCGCTCGTTGGCCATGATGGCGGCGGCCAGGTGCACGGCGCGTACCGCTTCGCGTTCGATGGCGTGCTGGCGCTGCACGCGCACGCGCACCGCGGCGCGGCCCATGTGCACGATGGTGGCGTCGAATTCGCCCGCGAGCGCCGCGGCGTCCACGCCCACGTCTTCGAGCCCGCCGTGGAACAGCGTGATGGCGTCGCCCGGCTGCAGGCGCAGCACCTGCACGTGGCGTGCGGCGCCTGTGGGCAGTTCGATTTCGCTGCCGGCTTGCAGCGCGAGGGGGCAGTAAAAACGCGGCATCGCTTCCAATAAAATAGCTGCTAGCGCTTGCTGGATAAGCGTTAGAGGCCGATTTGGCTCATGAAACCCGGCCGAAGGCCCAGCCGCTTTGCTCCTGCACTTCTTCGATCTGGTCGATCAGGCGCAAGAGCGGCGCGAGCTCGCGGTAGCGGCTCGCGGTGGCGCGGATGTAGGCGATGAAGCGCGGCGCGTCTGCAAGGTACTTGGGCTTGCCGTCGCGCAGCGTGAGGCGCGCAAAAATGCCCGCGACTTTGAGGTGGCGCTGCAGGCCCATCCACTCCACGCTGCGGTAAAACTCGCCGAAGTCCGCGCCCCAGCCCGAGGCGCTGGCCGCACCCAGCAGGCCCGCGCGGCGCGCCTTCTCCCAGTAGCGCACGGTGACGTCGATGACGAATTCCTCGTCCCAACTGATGAAAGCGTCGCGCAGCAGGCTCGCGATGTCGTAGGTGATGGGGCCATACACCGCATCCTGAAAATCGAGCACGCCCAGCAGCTCACCTGCGCGCGTGGGCAGCATCAGGTTGCGCGGCATGAAGTCGCGGTGCACGAACACGCTGGGCGCGTCCAGGTTGTGCGCGACGATGGCGTCGAAGGCGCGCGCGAGGGTGTTTTGCTGCGCTTCATCCAGCTGGATGCCGCGGTGCCTGGCCACGTACCAGTCGGGGAACAGGGCGAGCTCGCGGCGCAGCAGGGCTTCGTCGTAGGCGGGCAGCACGCCGGGGCGCGAGGCTTTCTGCCACGCGATCAGCACGTCCACGGCCTGCAGATACCAGTCCTGCGCGGCGGCTCCTAGCGCCTCGAAGAGCGTGTGCGCGCCCAGGTCGCTCAGCAGCATGAAGCCGCCGGCTTCGTCCCAGGCAAGGATCTGCGGCACGCGCAGGCCGGCGGCCGCCATGAGCGCCTGCACGCGCACGAAGGGGCGACAGTCTTCGCGCTCGGGCGGCGCGTCCATGACGATGCAGCTGCCGCCTGCGACGCAGTCCATGCGCAGATAGCGCCTGAAGCTCGCGTCCGCCGAGGCCGGGCGCAGGCTTTGGGTCACCAGGCCATGCGCGGCAGCGAGCGGCGCGAGCCAGGCTTCGAAGGCCGCCTGCCGCGCCGCGCTGGGCCAGGCGATGGCACTGGGTGCAGCAGCGGGGACAGCAGCGGGTGCAGCGGCGGCGCCGGAGTTCGTGGCACGCTCAGGGGGCGAGGGCGAGGGCGAGGGATGTGTCATGGATAATCGGATTCTATTTTCCGCGTGTGCATTTTCTCGTCGCATTCCCTGTCCGTGCTCCGCTGCCAGCCTCCCACCGTGCAGATACCACCCACCTCCCGCACTGCGTCCACTGCGGCGCAGCAGCCGCTGCTTGGCCCCGCGCTGCGCCCGCTGGCTCATGCGCTCGCGCTTGCCGGGTGCGCACTGTCCTGGTGTGCACTGTCGCCGGGCGCGTTCGCGCAGCAGGTCGCTGCGCCGCCTGCATCCGCGGCGACCGCGCCCGCAGGCGCAGACGCTGCCACGGCCCCGGACGGCTGGGGCCGGCCCCGGCTGCGCGCGAGCACGCAGCTGCAGGAAACCCTCCCGCGCGAGGTGCACCCGCAGCTGCCGCTGTTCGTGCGCGGCGACCGCGTCACGGGCCAGACGGACTTGAACGTGGTGGTCGAGGGCAAGGCCGAGCTGCGCCGCGGCGACACCACGATCCGCGCCGACCGCCTCGAATACATCGCGCCCGAAGACCTGGCCAGGGCACGCGGCCAGGTGCACATCAACCGTGCGGGCAACATCTTCGACGGCACGGCGCTGGACCTGCGCGTGGAGGCGTTCCAGGGCTTTTTCACCGACGCGCACTACCGCTTTCTGGCCAACGGAGCCTACGGTGACGCCGCGCGCGTGGACTTCATCGACCCTGACCGCTCCGTGGTGCACGACGCCACCTACACCACCTGCGAAAAGAACGACAGCGCGAGCTGGCAGCCCGACTGGATTTTGCGCGCCAAGACCATACACCTCGACCAGGAGGAGGACGTGGGCGTGGCCGACGGTGGTGTGCTCGAGTTCAAGGGCGTGCCGGTGCTGCCCATACCGCACATCAGCTTTCCGTTGTCGGACAAGCGCAAGTCCGGCTTTCTGCCGCCCACCTTCGGCATCGACAGCCGCAGCGGCTTCGAATATTCGCAGCCCTACTACTGGAACATCGCGCCCAACCGCGACGCCACCTTCACCGGCACGGCGATGGCGCGGCGCGGCTTCAACGCAGGGGGTGAATTCCGCTACCTCGAGAGCAATTACCAGGGCGAGCTCAGAGCCCAATACATGCCCTCGGACAGCCTGCGCGAGCGCGATCGTTGGACTTACACCGCCAAGCACGACGGCAGCATAGACGCCGCCGGCGTGGGCAAC
>CAVPUD010000144.1:0-54015 GCA_963708545.1 uncultured beta proteobacterium
GCCCATGCGTTTTACGTGCCGGGCTCGGGCGCACCCATGCCCGGCGACGCGGATTACGAGCAAGCGCTTGCCGCGGCCCAGCCACCCGCGCAGCGCACGCCCGTCACGCAAAACGATCCGCACCTCATGATGTATACCTCGGGCACGACCGGCCGGCCCAAGGGGGCATTGCTGAGCCACGGCAACACCACCTGGAACGCCTTCAACCTGCTGCTCAGCGAAGCCGGTCTCAACAGCGACGACATCGTGCTCACGGTGGCGCCCATGTTTCACATCGGCGGGCTCAACATCCACACCCTGCCCGCGATCTACAAAGGCGCGAAGGTGATCATGCACCCGCACTTCACCCCCGCTGAAACGCTCAGCCTAGTGCAGCGCGAGCGCATCACCACCCTGTTCCTCGTGCCCGCGATGTGGCTTGCGATCAGCCAGATGCCCGACATCGACCAGTACGACCTCTCTTCGCTGCGCGTGCTCATGTCGGGCGGGGCACCTTGCCCGATCACGGTGATCGAGTTTTTCCAAAAGCGCGGCCTGTGCTTCCTCGAAGGCTTTGGCATGACCGAAACGGCGCCCAATGCCTGCTTCCTCGGCAGCCGCGACACCCTGCGCAAAAACGGCTCGGTCGGCAAGCCGCTCACGCACGTGCAGATGCGCCTTGTCGATGCCAACGACCAGGACGTGCGCCAGGGCGAGACGGGCGAGCTGGTGCTGCGCGGCCCGAACATCTTCGTGGGCTACTGGAACCGTCCCGAGGCCACGGCAGAGGCCTTTCGCAACGGCTGGTTCCACAGCGGCGACCTTGCGCGCCAGGACGAGGAAGGCTTTTACTACATCGTCGATCGCATCAAGGACATGCTGATCTCGGGCGGGGAAAACGTCTATCCGACCGAGGTCGAGCAGGTCATCTACCGCCACCCGGCCGTGCGCGAGGCCGCGGTCATCGGCGTGCCCGACGAAAAATGGGGCGAGGTACCCATGCTCGTGGTGGCCTTGAAAGAGGGCGTGCAGCTCACGCTTGAAGAAGTGCGCGCTTTTTGTGAAGGCAAGCTGGCGCACTTCAAAATCCCCAAGCAGATGGTGCTGGTGCCCGCGCTGCCGCGCACGGCCACGGGCAAGGTGCTCAAGCGCGAGCTGCGCAGCAGCATCATCGGCGCCGACAAACCGGCCATCAGCTGAGACCCATTTCTATTTTTTACTGGACTTACGCAAACAAGGATGCAGCGAGGTGTTTTGCCATGGGGCGAACGCCTTGCCTAGGAGCCTGTCGGACTTTGGGCGTCGAAAGCGAGAATGCGCCCCAGCGAGGCCAGTTTTTGCTGGATTCGCCGCCTCATAGTGGTGCTATGGGGCAAGAAGCCGGTAAAAAATGGGCCGCTGCGGCGCATTCGCAGCCGACGATTCCAAAGTCCGACAGGCTCCTAGCCCCGATTGCGTAAGTCGTGTCTATTTGTTATTTACGAGGAGCAAAAATGCACAATGAAGTCGATGTGAGCTGGGGCGAAACCGCCAAATACCGTTTCGAATTGCGCGACGCGCAGCCCATGGACATAGAAGCCGCGCGGGCCTGGTTCGATGCGCAGTTCAAGGCCTTCGACTGCGAAATCATCCGCTCCGTGGGCAAGGTCTTGAGCGTGGACAAGGTGCTCACGGTGGCCCAGGCCGCGGGGGAAGATTATTTCGCCAAACCCGAGCACCGCGAATGGGCCATGAACTTTGCGCGCGCGACCTGCGCCTTGCTCGGCCGGCCCATCGTGCGCGTGGACGTGCCCAGCCTGACGATAGGGTATTGAGCGGGCAGTGGGCGACAGCGCATGATCGCACCGCACTGCACCGGGGGGTGCGATGCGGTTCGGCTTCCAGCCCGGCTTTCGGCCCGCTCAATAGTGATAAACGCCGCGGCCCGTCTTGCGGCCCAGGTGACCGGCGGCGACCAGCTCCTTGAGCAACGGGCAGGGGCGGTATTTGCTGTCGCCAAATTCTTTCAAAAAGACCTCCATCACCGCGAGGCACACGTCCAGCCCGATCATGTCGGCCAGCGCGAGCGGCCCGATCGGGTGGTTGCAGCCCAGGCGCATGCCGGCGTCTATGTCCTCGGGCGTCGCCAAACCCTCGGCGAGCACGAAGAAGGCCTCGTTGATCATGGGCACGAGAATGCGATTCACCACGAAGCCCGGCGCGTTCTTCACCGTGATCGGCGACTTGCCGAGTTGGCGCGCGAGCGCCTGCACGGCGTCGTGCGTGGCGTCGCTGGTCTGCACCCCCCGGATGATCTCCACCAGCGCCATCACGGGCACGGGGTTGAAAAAGTGCATGCCTATGAATCTGTCCGGGCGGCCCGTGACGGCGGCCAGCTGGGTGATCGAAATCGAAGACGTGTTCGACGCCAGGATGACTTCGGGGCCGACGAGCTTGTCCACCTGCTGCAGGATTTTGACCTTGATGTCGTAATTTTCGGTCGCTGCCTCGACCACGAGCTGCGCCTGTTGCAGCGCCTCATACTGCGTCGAAGTCTGGATGCGCGCAAGCGCCGCATCCTTGTCGGCGGCGCTGATCTTTTCCTTCTTGACCAGGCGCTCCAGGCTGCCCGCGATGGTTGCCAGACCCTTTTGCACCGCCGTCTCGGAAATATCGACCATGACGGCGCGCAGCCCCGCCACGGCGCAAGCCTGCGCAATGCCGTTGCCCATGGTGCCGGCGCCGATAATGCCTATGGTTTGGATGCTCATGAAAAATCCTTTCGTCAACAAAAAATCGCAGCGCCCGTCGGATTCCGGGTGCCGCAGGCATGGTGCAGGATAAATAGCGCCCCTTAAGAGGGGCGTTGGCGCCATGGCCGCAGCGATGATAGAGCGGTGGCGCGACGGCTTGGTGAAGCCAGCTTCCCATCCCAAGGTTTGGCCAGGGGCAAATCCGACAACCGTGCACCATGGCCTGCGCAGGGCCGCCGCGGTCCAGCCCCAGGAATATGCGCTTATTGCTGCTTTTTCTTTTTCTTGCTGGTCGTGGCAGAAGAAGGCGCCGAAGTCTGCGAAGGAGCCACCCCGCCATCGACCCCCAGGCGCCCGCCGCCACCCAGACCCTGGCCCTGCACGGTTTGCGCCTTGTAGTTGCGCAATGCGACGACCATCTGGTTGTATGCATCCATAAAGGCCGCGGCAACCACCTTGCCTTGGGCCGTGTTGCTGTAGCCGCTTATCCCGCCCCCTGCGGAGCTGCCAAGCAAGGTGCCAAAACCGCCCCAATCGGTCTTGGACGCACTGCCTTCGGAAGCTGCGACCTGCACGCCCGAGCGGTTGTCGATCAAGGTCAGCATGGCGCTGGCTTCGCGCGTTTTGGTGTTGCCAGCAATGCCCGCCAGGGCGCGCCCGCCACTGCCGAACATGCCGCCGATGCCAGCAGCCATGCCGCCCGCATCGTTCTGGCTGAACACGATTTCAGGCGACAGACCATAGTCGGACGAAACGACCTGGCCCTTGCCAAAGTTGCTGCCCTTGCGGATCTCGCCCGACTGTTGCAGCGCGCGTTCGCGGTTCATGGCGTTCATGCCCGCGGCACTGCGCTCCACCACGACGAAGCAGTTCGATTGCTGGATCAGCAAGCGCAAAAGATTGGATGTCGGCGGCAGCTTGTATTCCCCCGTCAGGATCGTGTACCAGCCGGCAGACTGGTTCTCGATCAGAGACACCGTGCCCAGCGGCGCCGCGCATTTTTCCAGCGCGCTGTTGGTGTTGGTGCTGGAGCCTCCCGCCGCTGCACCCGTGGCAACCGTCTTGGCGTCGGCATTGCCCATCTTCATATCCGTCGTCTCGCAGCCGGAAAGCAGCATGGCGGTGGTGGCGGCGACGAGGGTCAGCGAGGCGATTTTCATGGGTACTCCTTGAAGAGAATGGGTTAGGCGCATCCTGCACGACAGCATAGATCCGGCGCGGCATCTGGATGCGTGAGGTTATATTACTTTCCGATGCAAAACCGCGAAAAAATCACCCCCAGCAGGTCGTCGGACGAAAACTCGCCCGTGATGGTGTTCAGCGCGTTTTGCGCCAGGCGCAGCTCTTCGGCCAGCAGATCCAGCGGCAGGTCGGGGGCTTCGAGCAGCGCGCTGGCTTGCTGCAAGTGGCTTTGCACCGCTTGTAGTGCCTGCACGTGGCGGGCGCGGGCGATGTAGACGCCCTCGGGCGCGGCCTGCCAGCCTGCGACCTGCAGCAGCATGCGGCGCAGGGCATCCAGCCCCTGCCCGGTGCGCGCAGAAAGCGCGATGGCGGGGCGGTCAGGGCCAGCTTGTGCGGGGTGCGCCGCTGGCGTGCAATCACTTTTGTTCCAAACGTCGATGATGGGCACGCGCGCCGGCAGGCGCTGCGCCAGGGTGTTTGCTATGGCGGCGTCAGCGGCGCGGTAGCTGGATTCGTCGGCACGTGTCAGGTCATGCAGAAAGAGCACGGCGTCCGCGGCGGCGATGGCCTCCCAGGCGCGCGCGATGCCTATGCGCTCGACCTCATCGCTGCTTTCGCGCAGGCCCGCGGTGTCGATCACGTGCAGCGGCACGCCTTCGATCTGTATGGTTTGCTGCACGCGGTCGCGCGTGGTGCCGGCGATAGGCGTAACGATGGCGAGCTCAGCGCCCGCGAGCGCATTGAGCAGCGAGCTCTTGCCGGCATTTGGCTGGCCCGCGATCACGACCTTGATGCCCTCGCGCAGCAGCGCGCCCTGCTGCGTGCGTTGCCTCGCCTGCGTCAGTTGTTGCTGCAATCTTTGTAGCTGTCCACGCGCATCGGAGCTGCGCAAGAAGTCGATTTCTTCTTCAGGAAAATCGAGCGTGGCCTCGACCAGCATGCGCAGCTGGATCAGCGCATCGCGCAGCAGTTGCACTTCGTGCGAAAACGCCCCGCTCAACGAGCGGCTCGCGCCACGCGCCGCCGCTTCGGTGCTCGCGTCTATCAGGTCGGCCACGGCCTCGGCCTGCGCCAAGTCGATCTTGCCGTTCAAAAACGCGCGCTCGGTGAATTCGCCCGGTTGCGCCAGACGCAGGTGTGGCAGGCGCGGCGCGCCGGTCGTCGGATCGGGCTCTGCGGCCGCCTCCAGGCAGCGCGCGAGCAGCAGTTGCAAGATGACGGGGCCGCCGTGTGCCTGCAACTCCAGCACGTCTTCGCCGGTGTAGCTGTGCGGCGCAGGAAAGAAAAGTGCCAGGCCCTGGTCTATGGCCTCGCCGCGGGCATCCAGAAACGGCAGGTAGGTCGCCTCGCGCGGGCGCAGGCTGCGGCCGCACAGCGCCGGCACCAAGCCCGCGAGCCGCTTGCCAGAGACGCGCACGATGCCCACGGCGCCCCGGCCGGGCGCCGTGGCGATGGCGACGATGGGGTCGGCGTGGCGTGCAAGCATGGGGCGCAGTGTAGCGACGCGGGCGGGTAGGAACCCGCGCGCAGCACCAAGGCCGCGCGAGGCAGCGCGAGGCCTCTCAAATCAGCCCTTGAACTTGGGCAGGTTCAGGCGCAAGGGCACACCCATGCGGTGATTGATGAGCCACTGCTGCGCGATCGACAGGATGTTGTTCGTGAGCCAGTAAAGCACCAGGCCCGAGGGAAAGAAGAAGAACATCACGCTGAAGATCAGCGGCATGAACCACATCATCTTGGCCTGCATCGGATCGGGCGGCGCGGGGTTCAGCGCGGTTTGCAGCAGCGAGCTCGCCGTCATAAGCAGCGGCAGAATGAAGTACGGGTCGGGCGAGGAAAGGTCCTGGATCCAGCCGATCCAGGGTGCGTTGCGCATCTCCACGCTCGACAGCAGCACCCAATACAGCGCGATGAACACCGGGATCTGGACCACGATGGGCAGGCAGCCCCCCAGCGGGTTGACCTTTTCCTCGCGGTAGATGCGCATCATCTCCATCTGCATCTGCTGCGGGTTGTCTTTGAGGCGTTCGCGCATCTCCATGATCTTGGGGTTGATGGCCTTCATTTTGGCCATGCTGGCGTAGGCCTTGGCGTTGAGCCAGTAAAACGCGAGCTTGAGCAGCACCACCAGCGCCACGATGGCCCAGCCCCAGTTGCCCAGTAGTTTGTGCAGGTGGTCGAGCAGCCAATACAGCGGCTTGGCAAGAATGGTGAGCCAGCCATAGTCCTTGACCAGCTCCAGCCCGGGCGCGAGTGCCTCTAGCGTTTTTTCGATCTCCGGGCCGGCAAAAAGGCGCGCCTCGACCGCTTGACTTGCTCCTGGTGCGATCGTGCCCAGCGGCGCGAGCATGCCCACGGCATAGAGGTTGTTGTCCACCTTGCGCACGAAAAATTCACGCTGTGCACCTTGGGGCAGCAGCCAGGCCGAGGCAAAGTAATGCTGCACCATCGCCACATAGCCATTGGTGGCGGATTTGTCGATGTCGACCTTGCCGGCCTCGATGTCCTTGAACTCGATTTTTTGGTACTTCTTGGCTTCGGTGTAGATTGCCGGCCCCGTGAAGGTGGAGTAGAAGGACGACTCCCCCGGCGGCTTGTTGCCGTCGCGCACGAGTTGCATGTACAGCTGTGGCGCGACAGGAGTGCTGCCGATGTTGAGCACCTCATGCCGCACCACCATGTCGTAGGCACCGCGCTTGAGCGTCCAGGTCTTGACCAGCTTGACGCCACCGAGGTCGGGCGACTCGAAACGGATGCTCAGCGTGTTCTGGTCGTCCTGCAGCGTGCGCGGCCCAGGCATCAGCTTCATGGGCGTCTTGTGTGTGGGCAAGCCGCTTGTTGCACCCGCGCCACCTATCAACCCGCTTTGCGGCAAATAGACGCGCGCAGGGCTCTGGTCGAACAGCACGAAACCCTTGGTTTTGTCTTCTATGTCGGCATATTTGCGCAATTCGGCGAATACCAGCGTGCCGCCTTCGCTATCGAACTGCAAGCGATAAACGTCGGTCTCTACGGTGACGCGCTCATGCACCTGCGGCCCGGCGCCCTGCGCTGGCACTGCCGCGGCTCCCGGCACAGCCCCTGGCGCTGCGGCCTGGGAGGACGCGGGCGGCACGCTGCCCGGACTTGCGGACGGCCCAGCACTCGCGCCGCGCTGGGGCTCGGGTGCGGCGGTTGGCGTGGCCGAGGGAAAGAAGGTGGGGGGCTTGCCGTTGTGTATTTGCCACTTGTCCCACAGCAAAACCACGGAAAAGCCAAAAATCACCCAAAGGATGGTGCGGCGGATGTCACTCATGAGGATTTTGTTGGTGAGGATGGTGGGGGCTGGGCGCATCCAGGCGCGAAAAAAGCCGCATGGTACGCGGCAATTCTTGCGGCACCGGGTCATGACCGCCGGCACACCAGGGTTGGCAGCGTACCAGCCGGCGCAGCGTGAGGTAGCTGCCCGCCGCGGCGCCGTGCTGTTCGAGGGCCTGCAGTGCGTAGGCCGAGCAGCTGGGCTCGAAGCGGCAGGCCGAGCCCAGCCAGGGGCTCAGCAGCAATCGATAGCCTTTGACCAGGCCTACAAGCAGTGCACGCATCATGGCGTCACCTGCGGGGCCTGGGGCTTTTGCAACCAGCACGCCGCGGGCACAGCCGTAGCGGCCCGGCGCGCCGCCTGGCGCAGCAGCAACTCCAATTCGGCGCGCACGGCCCGGCGCAGCGACTCGGAAGTGGCGCTGGCGAATTGCTTGCGGTCGAACGCAGAGCGCAGGCGCACCACATACGCCGCGCACGGCAGGTGGGCTTCGTACTGCGGGGCCAGGGCATAGATCTGGCGTTTGATGGTGTTGCGCGTGACGGCCCGGCGGGCCCAGCGCTTGGGCACCATGGCACCAAGCCAGATGCCGGTGGTGGGAAACAGGGGGCGTGCGCGGGGCTTACCGGGCTGGGGGGCTGGGGCCGTGGTGTCTGGTGCGTCAGCTGTGGCGGGCGCGGGCCAGGTCAAAGCGTGCAACGCAAAATGCGCCGTGCGCGCTACGGTACCAGCCGCCAGGACGGCCTGAAACTGTGCGCGGTTCTGAAGCCGCTGCATGCAGGCGCACCGAATCGCGGTTTCAGTCAAAAAGTGTCGCCGCCACAGACCAGCCAAGCCAGCCGCATGCGTGTTTCAGACGGCCAGGCGTTTGCGGCCCTTGGCACGGCGCGCGTTGATGATGGCTCGGCCGCTGCGCGTCTTCATGCGCACGAGGAAACCGTGGGTGCGGGCGCGGCGGGTTTTGGAGGGTTGGTAGGTACGCTTCATGGCTTTGGTCCCTTCGTATTCAGGAAAACCTGAGATTATCGCAGGGCTGCCCAATTCCTGGCAATTTTTCCCTCGGAGCCTGTCGGACTTTGGGCGTCGATAGCGAGAATGCGCCCTTCGTCGCAGAGGGACTTGCTAGAATCACGCCAGTTTTCAGCATTTTTGGGAGCCTTGCGATGTCCAGCCAATCCAGCACCGTCCAGCATTCCGGCAATGAAGCCGCAGACCCTGTCGAAGAAGTGACTTCGGTGGTGCCTGTCGTCCTGCCCATCGTGGGAGCGCTCCTGATGTTTCTGCTGGCCTTCATCGCGGTCAGCATGGCTTGATCGGATTGGGCGAATCCCCCTGCTGGCCCCGCTCTGCGGGGCTTTTTTTCGTCTGCGTGCCAAGGAGATTCCCATGCGAGCAGGACATGCGCTGGTGCTTTTTTCGGGCGGGCAGGACTCCACGACCTGTCTGGCCTGGGCGCTCGAGCACTTTGCGCTGGTGGAAACCGTGGGCTTCGACTACGGCCAGCGGCACCATGTGGAGATGCAGGCGCGTGTGCAAGTGCTGGACGCATTGCGCGCGCAATTTCCCGTGTGGGGCGGGCGCCTGGGGCAGGACCACGTCATCGACCTGTCGGTGCTGGGGCGCATCAGCGACACGGCGCTCACGCGCGACGTGGCGATCCAGATGGACGCTGCGGGCCTGCCCAACACCTTCGTGCCGGGCCGCAATCTGCTGTTTTTTCAGCTCGCCGCGGCCTTGGGTTATCGACGCGGGTTGCACACGCTCGTGGGCGGGATGTGTGAGACGGATTATTCGGGCTACCCCGATTGTCGCGACGACACCATCAAGGCGCTGCAGGTGGCCGTGTCGCTGGGCATGGGGCAGCACTTCACCTTCGAGACACCGCTGATGTGGTGCGACAAGGCGCAGACCTGGGAACTGGCGCACGCCCTGGGCGGGCAGCCGTTGGTGGACCTCGTGATCGAGCACACGCACACCTGCTACTTGGGTGAGCGGGGGGTGCGGCATGCCTGGGGCTACGGTTGCGGCAACTGCCCGGCCTGTGCACTGCGACAGGCCGGGTATGAGCGCTGGCGCGAACAGGGCTTGCATGAATGTTATGCAAATTTTGCATGTAAATCGCAGTAGGCCGCTGAAAAACCGCGCGCGTGCTTCATAAAATCGTCACCCCCAGCCGACCCGTGGAAAGCTCCGTCTCCTCGTGGCATCGCTTTGACGCCACAAGAGCCCAAGCCCTTCTCCGCCCGCCGACTGCCCGCAACGGATTCGAGCCGTTTTTCAAAGGCAGCGCCCCGCTTTCGTCGTCGCGCCCCTGCGCAAGATGCCCTGATGGGGCGCTTCCTTTGAAAACCGTTTCGAAGGAAGGAAGCTCCCCATGAATGCACCCGCTCTGCAGGGCCTCGAGATCAACGCCCCTGATTACGTCAAGCACCCGCGCCTGCTCGCCTGGGTGGCCGATATGGTCGCCTTGTGCAAGCCCGAGCGCGTCTATTGGTGCGATGGCTCGCAGGATGAATACGACCGTCTGTGCCAGCAACTCGTCGATGCCGGCACCTTCAAGAAACTCAACCCTGCCAAGCGCCCGCGCAGCTACCTCGCCTGGTCCGATCCGTCGGACGTGGCGCGCGTCGAAGACCGCACCTTCATCTGCTCCGAAAAGAAGGAAGACGCCGGCCCGACCAACAACTGGATGGCCCCGGCCGAAATGCGCGCCACCTTGCAGCCGCTGTTCGACGGCTGCATGCGCGGACGCACCATGTACGTGGTGCCGTTCAGCATGGGGCCGCTGGGATCGCACATCGCGCACATCGGCGTCGAGCTGACCGACAGCGCCTACGTGGCCGTGAACCAGCGCCTCATGACGCGCATGGGCCGTGCCGTGTACGACGTGCTCGGCGTGGATGGCGATTTCGTGCCCTGCATGCACACGGTGGGCGCGCCGCTGCAGCCCGGCGAGCAAGACAAGCCCTGGCCCTGCAACCCCACGACCAAATACATCGTGCACTACCCCGAGACGCGCGAAATCTGGTCGTATGGCTCGGGCTACGGTGGCAACGCGCTGCTGGGCAAGAAATGCCTGGCGCTGCGCATCGCCTCGGTCATGGGGCGTGACCAGGGCTGGCTCGCCGAGCACATGCTGATCCTGGGTGTGACCAGCCCCGAGGGCAAGAAGTACCACGTCGCCGCGGCCTTCCCGAGCGCCTGCGGCAAGACCAACTTTTCCATGCTCGTGCCGCCGCCGGCCTTCCAAGGCTGGAAGGTCACCACCATTGGCGACGACATCGCCTGGATCAAGCCGCACGCCGACGGCAAGATGTACGCGATCAACCCCGAAGCCGGCTACTTCGGCGTCGCGCCGGGCACCAACCACCTCACCAACCCGAACTGCCTGGCCAGCCTGCACCAGGACGTGATCTTCACCAACGTAGCCCTGACCGACGACGGCGACGTGTGGTGGGAAGGGCTCGAAAAAGACACCGGCCAGTTGCCCGCGCACCTGCTCGACTGGCAAGGCAAGGACTGGACGCCCGAGGACGGCAAGGCCGGGCGCAAGGCCGCGCACCCGAACTCGCGCTTCACCGTCGCCGCGACCAACAACCCGGCGCTCGACCCGCAGTGGGACGACCCGAACGGCGTGCCAATCGACGCCTTCATCTTCGGCGGGCGGCGCTCGACCACCGTACCGCTCGTGACCGAGGCGCGCAACTGGATGGAAGGCGTCTATATGGCCGCGACCATGGGCTCCGAGACCACGGCCGCCGCCTTTGGCGCGCAGGGCGTGGTGCGCCGCGACCCGTTCGCGATGCTGCCGTTTTGCGGCTACAACATGAGCGATTACTTCCAGCACTGGCTGGATATGGAACACAAGCTCGAACGCCTGGGGCACACGCTACCCAACATCTTCTGTGTCAACTGGTTCCGCAAAAATGCCGAAGGCCAGTTCGTCTGGCCTGGCTACGGCGAGAACATGCGCGTGCTCAAGTGGATGATAGACCGCATCGAAGGCCGCGCGCAGGGGCGCGAGACCATGTTCGGCATCGCGCCGCAGTACGCCGAAATCAACTGGCAGGGCCTGGACTTCACGCCCGCGCAGTTCGAGGCCGTGACGCACATCGACAAGGCCGCGTGGACGGACGAGTTCAAACTCCACGCCGAGCTGTTCGACATGCTCGCTTACCACCTGCCCAAAGAGCTGCTCGCGACCAAAGCGGCGATGGAGCAGCGCCTGGCGGCGGCTTGAGGCGCGCGTTGCCAGCCACGCGCTGCTACTATGAAAATAGCTGCTAGCGCGCTGGTATTGCCTTGAGAGGGGTTTTGATTCATAAAAGAGGCGCGCGCCGATGCGGATCCAGTTGCTCTCGGACCTGCACTTCGAGGTCAACCCGCAGTTCGTGCCAGAGCCCGCGCCGCACGCCGATGTGCTCGTACTCGCGGGCGACATCGGCGCGTACCAGAGCGGCGCGGCATTGCAAGGCGAACACTTTGGGCTCGAGCGCTTTGCCCACTGGCCCGTGCCTGTGCTGTACGTGCCGGGCAACCACGAATACGACGCGCAGGACTTCGACGCCGCGCACGAGCGCCTGCGCCGCAGTCTGCGCACAGCTGGGCATCGTCTGGCTCGAACGCGAAGCCGTGGTGCTCGGCGACGTGCGCTTCGTCGGCACCACGCTGTGGAGCGATTTCGCCGCGCTGGCCACGCTGCCCCTAGGAGCCTGTCGGACTTTGGGCGTCGAAAGCGAGAATGCGCCCCAGCGAGACCAGTTTTTGCCGGATTCGCCGCCCCATAGCGGGACTATGGGGCAAGAAGCCGGTAAAAAATGGGCCGCTGCGGCACATTCGCAGCCGACGATTCCAAAGTCCGACAGGCTCCTAGGCAAAGCCGCAGGCCATGCGCTCGCGCACTTGCTCAAGCAGCGCGAAAAAGCCTTCCGCGCGGCCGACTTTTACCTGCGCAAGACGGGCACGACGCGCGCGGGCCGCCCTTTTCTCGCCGAAACCGTGCGCGCGCAGGCGCTCGAGTGCCAGGCTTGGCTGCGCAACGCGCTCGCGCAGCCTTTTGACGGGCCTACGGTCGTGGTCACGCATTTCGCGCCCAGCCTGCGCAGCGCCGATCCGCGCTATGGACTCACGCCGGGCACGGCAGGCTTTTGCAATGCGCTCGACGCCTTGCTGCCGCAGGCGCAGCTGTGGCTGCACGGCCATTTGCACGCGCCGAGCGATTACGTCGCGAGCGGCCACACCGAGGCAGGCGCGCCCTGGCGTTGCCGCGTCGTCGCCAATCCGCTCGGTTACGCGCAAAAAGGCGAGCAGGCGCAATTCCAGCCGCAGTGCGTGCTCACTTTATGATAGGCGGGCGCGTAGAGAAAAACGACCAACATGCTGGCGCGCTTCTTTTCTATTCCCCCACGGAGAACGCCCCATGAAAATCCTGCTTGCCGTCGATGGCAGTGCCTACACCAAAAAAATGCTTGCCTACCTGGTCACGCACGAGCATTGGCTGTCCAGCGCAAACGAATACACCGTGCTCACGGTGCAGCCGCAGTTGCCGCCGCGCGCGCGCGCCGCGCTGGGCAAGGCAGTGGTCGATCAATACTACGCCGACGAGGCCGAGAAAATCCTTGCGCCCGTGTGCAAGTTCCTGGTGCGCCATGGCGTGCAGGCCGAGCGGCGCGCCAAGGTTGGGCCGATCGGCGAAACCATCGCCAAGGAAGCCGAAGGCGGCAAGTTCGACCTGCTCGTGATGGGCTCGCACGGCCACGGCGCGCTGGCTACCTTGGTCATGGGTTCGGTCGCGACCTCGGTGCTCGCGCATTGCAAAGTGCCGGTGCTGCTGGTGCGCTGAGCGGCATTGCACGCTGTTGCGCGCTCACAGGCCGCGGCTCAGAGACCGCGCTCAGAGACCGAACGGATAGGTTTCGGGCGCACCTTCGAGCTCCTCGGTGGCCAGCGGCGTGATCGCCCGGGTTTGCTCGAACCAGAGGTATTCGTCGAACTGCTCGGGCAGGATGGAGTGGAAGTAGTGCGAAGCGAGCTCAGTCTGCGGCCGGTAGAGCACACCGATCGCGCGCTCCAGGCGCGGCGGGGTCAGCGCTTCGCGCAGCGCATCCTTGAGCGGACGGCGCAGCGGCAAGATGAACGCAGGTACGCCGCTGGCGCGGCACAGCGCTTCGTAGCTGTCGGCATGTGCAGGGCGCACACGCATGACCTCCATCGGGCCGCCCCACTCGGAGGCGGCGGCGACCGTGCCGCGGTCCGTGCCAAAGCCGATCAGGTAGGCGTCGTGGCCATAATGTTCGCGGCACAGTTGGCCAATGTTGTGCTCGCCGCGCGCCGTCATTTCGGTGGCGGCGGCGTTGCCGACATGCGAGTTGTGCGCCCAGACCACGGCCTTGGACGCGGGCCCGCGGAAGGCGAGAATGGCCTGCAGCGTCTCGAACATGTGGCTGTCGCGCAGATTCCACGATTCGTGCGTGCCGTAATACATGACGCGGTAGTAGCGCTCGGCGTCGGCGACGAGCCGGGCGTTTTGCACGGCGTCGAAAAAGCGCTCGGGGTCGCGCGCGAGGTAGCGCAGGCGCCGGTCGAGCAGCTCGGTCAGCATGGCCACGGCCTGGTCGGCGCAATAGTGATAGCGCCCTGTCAGCACCGCACGGCCGTACACGGCCGGGTCGGACTGCCAGGGCGTCAGGCAGCCGTAGCGCAGGCGCGCGATCTGCGCCGTTTCAGGGTCTTCGGCGTCGAGGAAGGCAAGCACCGCCTCGATCGAGGTGAACATGCTGTAGAGGTCCAGCCCATAGACGGCAGTCTTTACGCCGGGCTTGGCCCCCCCGCTTTCCAGGCTGGCGTTGCGCGCATGCAGCCAATCGACGAAATCGGCGGTTTCGCGGTTGCGCCACATCCAGGTCGGAAAGCGCGCAAACGCCGTCCACTCGGCGGGCGGCAAGTCGCGCTGGCGCACGTAATGGTCCATGCGTGCGGCATCGGGCCAGTCGGCCTCAAGCGCGACGGCGTCGAAACCTTTGTGCTCGATCAGCGCCTGCGTGATGCGCGCGCGCATGCGATAAAACTCCGAGCTGCCGTGCGTGGCCTCGCCGATCAGCACCACGCGCGCGTCGCCTATGCGTTCGAGCAGTGCGCCGAGGTCGGCGTTTTCGGGGCTTTCGATGGGCACGGCGGCCGCGCGAATCTGCGCGGCGAGCGCGTCTGTTGCGGTGTTTGCGGACTCGGCCATTGGCAAATCTCCTCGGGTGGTGGGCAAAAATTCGAGCGAGATGGAACACTACACTACCTTCCTCCATACGCCATACCGTCGGTCAAAACCAACTCCTTGTGCCTGTCGAACTGGAGCAAGGCGTTCGGTCGTCCCTTGGAGGGGCAGCCACACCGCAATCCGCAAAGGAGTATTTGCGATGATCTTCAAAGACCGGCTCGATGCCGCGCGCCAGCTCGCCGCCCGCCTCGGCTCTTACCGCGGCAAAAATCCTCTGATCCTCGCGATTCCGCGCGGCGCCGTGCCCATGGGCAAGGCGCTGGCGCAGGCGCTGGGTGGCGAGCTCGACGTGGTGCTGGTGCGCAAACTGCGCGCCCCCCACCAGCCAGAGTTCGCGATCGGCTCCATCGACGAAAGCGGCTGGACCTACCTTGCGCCCTACGCCGCAGAAGTCGGCGCCGACGCGGCCTACATCGCCGCGGAAAAGCAGCGCCAACTCGAAACGATATGCGCCCGGCGCGCCCGCTACACGCCAATCCACCCGCCCATAGACCCGGCAGGGCGCATCGTCATCGTGGTCGATGACGGGCTGGCCACCGGGGCGACCATGGTGTCGGCGCTGCATGGTCTGCGTGCGCGCAAGCCGCAGCGCCTGGTCTGCGCCGTGCCGGTCGCTTCGCCCGAGGCGCTCGAAAAAGTGCGTGCGCTCGCCGACGAGGTGGTGTGCCTGCAGGCGCCGCCGTACTTTCAGGCTGTGGGGCAGTTTTACGAGCAGTTCCCGCAGGTCGAGGACGACGAAGTGGTTGCGCTGCTGCGCGAAGGCCGCACGTGCTGATTCGGCCGTCGAAAAATCAGCGCGCAAACCTGAGATAGCGCACGAACCAATCGGCCGCGCACTGCGCGACGGCTTCGAGCGTGCCCGGTTCCTCGAACAAATGGGTGGCCCCGGGGATGACGATGATCTCGTGCGGGCAACGCATCTGCGCTGCGGCCAGGCGGTTCAGCGCGAGCACTTCTTCGTCGCGTCCGCCCACCAAAAGCAGCGTAGGACATTGCAGCCGCGCGAGCTGCGCGCGCCCCGCGAGGTCGGGGCGGCCGCCGCGCGAGACCACGGCCTGAATTTCGGGGCCCAGCGTGGCCGCCGCCATCAAGGCCGCGGCCGCGCCCGTGCTCGCGCCAAAATAGCCCAAGGGCAAGGCTTGCGTGGCCGGCTGTGCGCGCACCCAGCGCGTGGTTGCGAGCAGGCGCTCGGTGAGCAGCGGGATGTCGAAGCGGGTGCGCACGTCCTGGTCTTCTTCGGGCGTGAGCAGGTCGAGCAGCAAGGTGCCCAGGTTCCGCTCCCGCAGCACCCGGGCCACGTAGTTGTTGCGCGGGCTGTGCCGGCTGCTGCCGCTGCCGTGTGCAAACAGCACGAGGCCGGCCGGCGCTGACGGCAGCGCCAGCGCGCCTTCGATGGCAGCGGTGCCCGCCGGAATATGCACCAGTTGCTCCAGGGCGCCTCCAGCGTGGCTGCCGCTGGGTGCGTTGTTCGATGGTGTCGTCATGGCAAACCCCCTCGTCGGGCCCTCGGGCCCCAAATGCATGCTTCAGAATGCGTGTCTCAGATGCGCAGCACCGCCGCGCCTTGGAAGGCGCCGCGGCGCAATTGTTCGAGCGCTTCGTTGGCCTGCTCCAGCGCAAAGCAGTGCACCTCGGTGTGCAGCGGCGTGCGTGCGGCGAGCTCGAAAAACTCCGCGCCGTCCCGGCGCGTGAGGTTGGCGACCGAGCGCACCTGGCGCTCGCCCCAGAGCCAGGCGTAGGGAAAGCTCGGGATGTCGCTCATGTGGATGCCCGCGCAGACTACGCAGCAGCCCTTGTCCACATGCCGCAGCGCCGTGGGCACGAGCGGCCCGGCGGGGGCGAAGATCAACGCGGCGTCGAGCAACTCGGGCGGTGTTTCGTCCGAGCCGCCGGCCCACTCCGCGCCCAGGCTGCGCGCAAATTCCTGGCTCGCGGTGTCGCCGGGGCGTGTGAGCGCGAACACCTCGCGTCCTTGTGCGAGGGCCACTTGGGCGACGATGTGCGCCGCCGCGCCGAAGCCGTACAGCCCCACGCGCTGCGCGTCGCCCGCCAGGCGCAGCGCACGGTAGCCGATCAGGCCCGCGCACAGCAGCGGCGCGAGGTGTTCGGGCGCGGGCTCCGCGGGCAGGGCAAAGCAAAAGCGCGCGTCGGCCAGCGTGTATTCGGCGTAGCCGCCGGGCAACTGGTAGCCGGTGAAGCAAGCCCGTTCGCACAGGTTCTCTTGCCCGCGCCGGCAATAGCGGCAGTTGCCGCAAGTCCAGCCGAGCCAGGGCACGCCCACGCGCTGGCCCAGGCGCAAGCCTTGCACGCCGTGCCCGAGCGCCGCCACCGTGCCGACGATCTCGTGGCCCGGCACCATGGGCAACACGGGGTCTGGCAGCTCGCCATCGACCAGGTGCAAGTCAGTGCGGCACACGCCGCAAGCCTGCACGGCGAGCAGGATCTGGCCCTCGGCAGGGCGGGGCACGGGCAACTGCGCGAGGCGCAGCGGCGTGCCCGGGCGCTCGAGCAGCATGGCGCGCATGGATGTCGGTAGCGTCATCTGGCGATCCTCCAGAAAAAGCAAACGAGAAGTCTTTTCCATTCTGGCACGTCGCTCTGTTTGCCCCATGGCAGCCTTGTGTGCCAAGGGTGTCATATTTGCGTCAAAATGGCCATTGACGCAGATGTATCAAGCACTATAAGCTATCTTTAAAGTAGTGACCCTTCACGAAAGCACCGCATGGCCCAGCCTTTCGACAGCAACAACAAAGAGCTTTCCCGTCTCTGGGCGCAATGGCAGCCGCCACAGTGGTCGCCCTTGCTCAATGGCAAGAACGGCAAAGCCGGCAAGGCCTTGCCGCAGGTCGATCTGGCCGCGTTCGACCCCGCGGCCGAGCCGTTTTCGCTGGGCGAAAAAGCCCAGGACAAGGCCGTGGTCGATTCCTTGGCCGTGGAACTCGACACGCTGCAAGATCTTTTCTATGCCGACCGGCGCTTCAAGCTGCTGGTGGTGCTGCAGGGCACCGATGCGGCGGGCAAGGACGGCACCATACGCACCGTGTTCGGCCGCATGAGCGCGCTGGGCGTGCACGCCGTCGGCTGGCAGGCGCCCACGGGCGCCGAGTGCCAGCACGACTACCTCTGGCGCATCCACCAGCGCGTGCCGGGGGCGGGTGAGTTCACGGTGTTCAACCGCAGCCACTACGAAGACGTGCTGGTGCCCGTGGTCAGCGGCGCCATCGACGCCGAGCAGCACCGCCAGCGGCTCCTGCACATCAACGACTTCGAGCGCATGCTGAGCGAAACCGGCACCGTGATGCTCAAATTCATGCTGCACATCAGCGCCGAGGAGCAGCGCCGCCGCCTGCAGGAGCGCATAAACGACCCGACCAAGCGCTGGAAGTTCAAGATGGACGACGTGGACGCGCGCAAGCACTGGGCCGAGTACCAGCAGGCCTACGCCCAATTGCTCGCCGCCACGCACACGCCCTGGGCGCCCTGGACCATCGTGCCGGCCGACTCCAAGACGCACCGCAACCTCATGGTCGCCACCTTGCTGCGTGAGGTGCTGCGCAACCTCGATCTGCACTATCCGCCCGACGACCCGGCGCTCGCGCACTTCAAGGTCAAATGAGCCGATCTGCGCTCTTTATACCGGCCCGAATGTCCCCAAATTCGTTTGCTGGAAAGCAACTTGCGCTAAGCTTTTGCAAGCGCAAAATCCAGCGTCCCCCTTGGACAGTTTCAACCGCAAGGAGAAAACCATGGCCAAAGCCACCAGCAAAACCCAGGCACCTTCGATCCAGATCGGTATCAGCGACAAAGACCGCGCCGCCATCGCAGAAGGGCTGTCGCGCCTGCTCGCCGATACCTACACCTTGTACCTGACCACGCACAACTTCCACTGGAACGTCACGGGCCCCATGTTCAATGCGCTGCACACCATGTTCATGCAGCAATACACCGAGCTGTGGAACGCCGTCGATCCGATCGCCGAGCGCATCCGCTCGCTGGGCCATGTGGCGCCGGGCTCCTATGCCGATTTTGGCCGTCTCGCGAGCGTGCCTGACGCGCCGGCCAAGCCGCCCAAGGCGCTCGAGATGGTGCGCATCCTCGTCGAGGGCCATGAGGCCGTGGCGCGCACCGCGCGCAACCTCTTTCCGATCGCTGAAAAAGCCGGCGACCAACCGACCGCCGACTTGCTCACGCAGCGCCTCACGGTGCACGAACAGACGGCTTGGATGCTGCGCTCGCTGCTCGAAGAATAAGAGCGCTTGGGCAGCACAGACCCAGCAGCCCTCGCATGGTCTCTGAACAACACCTGGCGACGGGGCAGGAGGTCGAGCTCAAGCTCGCCCTGCCCGGCGGCGACGCGGCGCAGTGGGCACGGGAGCTCGCGCGTGTGCCTGCGTTGGCGCGGCACAAAGCGCAGCGGCGCCAGCTGCACAGCGTCTATTACGACACGCCCGACCTGCGGTTGTGCGCCCAACGCGCGGCCCTGCGCCTGCGCCGCATGACCGACGTGGAGGCCGACGATGCTGCCGTCCGCGCTGCCACCCATGCCGCTCCTGCCCCCGAGCGCGGCCAATGGCTGCAGGCGCTCAAGACCGACGGTGGCGATTCGGCGCTGAGCCAGCGCGGCGAGTGGGAAAACCCCGTACCCGGTCCGGCGCTCGACATCGTGGCCTTACGCGCCTTGCCCGCCTGGCAGCAGCTGGATCCGGACGGCAGCATTGCCACAGCGCTGCAGCCGTGCTTTCGCACCACCTGCGAGCGCACCACCTGGACGCTGCGCCGGCGTGGCGGCAGCACCATCGAAGTGGCGCTGGACATAGGGCAGATCGAGGCCGGCGAGCACACGGCCGCGATCGCCGAAATCGAGCTCGAACTGCTGGCCGGTGCGCCTTCCGACCTGTTCGATCTGGCGGGGCAGATCGCGGCGCGCGTGGCGGTGCTGCCGCTCGCTGCGAGCAAGGCGCAGCGCGGTTTCGCGCTGGCGCAGGGCAAGCTCCACGCGCCGCGACGCGCGCGTGCGCCCGCGTTGACGCCGGGGCAGCCACTGCCCGCGCTGGCATTCGCCATGCTGTCCGAGATGTGGGGCCAGTTCAGCGCCAATCTGTACGCGCTGAGCCAGGCCGACGAGCCTGAGCTCGTGCATCAGGCGCGCGTGGGCTGGCGGCGCCTGCGCAGCGCCCAGCGTTTGTTGCGTCCGGCGCTCGCGCAGCCCGATCTGCCGGGGCGCGCGCAACTCGCTCCCATGCTCGAGCGCCTCGGCGCGCTGCGCGACCTGGACGTGGCCACCACGCAGGTGCTGCCGGCCTTGCGCACGGCCTATCTGGCCGCCGATGCGGCGCGCGTGCCCGTGGGGGCGGGGGGTGGGGTTGTGGTCGGGGAGGCACCGCAGGGCGCACCGGACGACTTGCCGACGGAGTCCGGCGCAGCTTCACCGCCCGATCTGCAGCGTGCCCAGGATTGGCTGGTGGCCGAGCAAGTCTTTGCGCAGGCCGCGGCGCGGGAGCGTGCCGCTTTGCGTGCGGCCTTGCAGCAGCCGCAGACGGGTTTGGCCTTGCTTGACTTGCTGCATTGGCTCCATTCGTTGACCGAGCCCTCGGCCTGGGCGCTGCCGCCCAATGCCGCCGCCGCGTCCCAAGAGAGCCATGCGCCACGCCGCTGGCTGCGCCGCCGCATGAAGCGGCTCTATGCCAATTGGCAGCGCGCGTGCGCCCAAGCCGAGCAAAGCGGCCAGGTCGCCGACCTGCACCGTGCGCGCATCCTCGCCAAGCGCCTGCGCTACAACCTCGAGGTGCTGCGCCCTTTGCTACCGCCGCGCATGCAGCGCTGGCTGCAAGAGGCCACGCGCCTGCAGCAGGGCGTGGGCGTGCAGCGCGACTTCGTGCAGGCCGCCGTGCTCGCGCAAGGGCTGGCGCAGCAGGGCGCGCTCGAACGCGGCATCGCCGAATTCCTGCGCGGCGTGGCCGTGGGGCGCGCCATGGGGGCGCAGGAAGGGCAGCAGCCATCGAAGCAGGCCGCGCAGCAGCGGTAACATCGCGCCCGGTTCGGTACTTGGCGCTTGCCTGCGCCCTTGCATGCGCTTTTGCGGGGTTTGGCGGCGGCGCGGCAATGCGATCCAAGGCCGCAACGAACCGCTCCAGAATCGATGCCCATGCCGACGATACCCATGCAAGCCTCTTCCCCTGAGCCCCCGGCGCCGCGCAGCCGCTGGGCGCTGTACCTCGACCTGATCCGCTGGGATCGGCCTGCGGGCTGGCTGGTGCTGCTGTGGCCCACGCTCAGCGGCCTGTGGGTCGCGGCGGGGGGCTTTCCGGGCTGGCACCTGCTGGCGGTGTTCGTGCTGGGCACGGTGCTCATGCGCAGCGCCGGCTGCTGCGTCAATGACGTGGCCGACCGCGCGTTCGACCGCCACGTCAAGCGCACGGCGCAGCGGCCCGTCACCACTGGTGCGGTGTCGGTGCGCGAGGCGCTGCTCGTTGCCGCCGTGCTGGCGCTGCTGGCCTTTGCGCTCGTGCTCACCACCAGCATCGCCGCCGTGCTGTGCTCGGTGCCGGCGCTGCTCGTGACGATTTTCTACCCCTATACCAAGCGCTTTTTCGCGATGCCGCAGGCCGTGCTGGGTGTGGCCTTCAGCTTTGGCATCGTGATAGCCTTCGCCGCCGTGCAAGGGCAGGTGCCGGCCACGGCCTGGCTGCTGTGGCTCGGCAACCTGTTTTGGGTGCTGGCCTACGACACCGAGTACGCCATGGTCGATCGCGACGACGACCTGCGCATAGGCATCAAGACCTCGGCCATCACGCTCGGGCGCTTTGACGTGGCGGCGATCACGGCGTTTTATTTGATTTTTCTGGCAATTTGGGCCTGGGTGCTTGCACCGTATGCGCTAGGCACTCCGTTTTACGTAGCGCTTGGGCTTGCGCTCGCGCAGGTCGTGTGGCACTGGCGCCTGATCCGCACGCGCAGCCGCGAAGGCTGCTTCAAGGCCTTCCGCGAAAACCACTGGCTCGGCTGTACGCTGTTCGTGGGCATCGTGCTCGCTTACGCCCTCAAAAGCTAATGTTTTCACGACTTACGCAAATCGGGGTTGGGCAAGACGTTCGCCCCATGGCAAAGCACCTCGCAGCATCCTTGTTTGCGTAAGTCCAGGTTTTGATAGCTGCTTGTGCTTGATACACCTGCATGAAGCGGCGATTTCGCTTGAGATTCGGTGGGCAGACGCTCAGACGCCGAATTCATCCCCGAGCTCGCGCGCGCGCTCGCGTGCGGCATCCATTGCACGCATGAAATGCTCGGCCACGTGGTTTTGCTCCAGGCACTGCAGCGCCGCGTAGGTCGTGCCGCCCTTGGAGGTGACGCGCTCGCGCAGCACCGCGGGCGGCTCGTCCGAGCGCTGCGCGAGCTGCGCCGCGCCGACGAAGGTGCCCACGGCGAGCTGGTGCGCCTGCGCGGCGGAAAGGCCCATCGCCACCCCTGCGCGCACCATGGCCTCGAGGAAATAAAACACATACGCCGGCCCCGAGCCCGAGAGCGCGGTCACGGCGTCGAGCTGCACCTCGTCCTCCACCCACAAAAATTCCCCCGTCGGCGCCATGATGGCCTCGACGCGCGTGCGCTCGGCCGCACTCACGGCGGGGCGTGCATAGAGCGCGCTCATGCCCAGGCCGATGAGCGCCGGCGTATTGGGCATGCAGCGCACGATGCGCTCGCTGCCCAGCCAGCACGCGATGCTGTCCGAGCGTATGCCCGCGGCCACGCTCAGGTGCAGCGCCTGGGTGGTATGCGGGCCAGCCTGCGCGGCAGCGGTGCGGAAGGTTTGCGGCTTCACGGCCCACACCACGGTGTCGGCCTGCCTCAGCGCCGGGCCGGCTTCGGCCAGTGCCGCAATGCCGTGCACGCGCAGCAAGGCGGCGCGCGCCTCGGCCCAGGGTTCGACGACCAGGATGCGCGCGCGCGCATGCCCCTGGCGCAGCAGGCCGCCGATCAAGGCGCTGGCCATGTTGCCACCGCCAATGAAGGCGATCAGGGGGGCGCTTTGGGTATCGGGATGGCGGGCTTGCATAGTGTTCGCTTCATGAAATGGGAGGAGCTCATGGGGACACGACTTACGCAAATCGGATTTAGGCAAGGCGTTCGCCCCATGGCAAAACACCTCGCTGCATCCCTGTTTGCGTAAGTCCAGAGGGAAAGACGCCTGCGCTGGCCCACGGCTCTGGTAAGTCGTCCTTAGAACAATTGCGCCGACGCCTGCATGGTGAGCCAGCCTTCATGGTCGCTGCTCCACAGACGCGCGCTGCGACCGCCATCGGCGGGCGCGCCGTGCACGCGAAACGGGTGCAGGTCGAAGGTGGGGCGCAGCGCCTTGAACTCGAAGCGTTGCACGCGCGCAGCCGGCAGGTGGCGGCGCAGCAAGTCGAGCAGCAGCGTCGCGAGCAGCGGCCCATGCACGACCAGGCCGGGGTAGCACTCAACCTCGGTCGCGTACTGGCGGTCATAGTGGATGCGGTGGCCGTTGAAGGTCAGCGCCGAGTAGCGAAACAGCAGCACCGGGTCGGGCACCAGCGCGCGCTGCCAGGGCGCGTCCTGCGCCGCTTGGGTGGGCGCGGGCGCAGGGTCGCCGGGCTGCGCGGCGGGGCGATACACGATGTCCTGCTCCTCGGTCAGCGCCAGGCCGCGTTCGTTGAAAATTTCATGCCGCACGAGCACGAAGACCAGGTCTCCGCTGCGGCCTGCTTTGTGCGTCACCGACTCGATGCGCGAGATGCGCCGTACCGTGTCACCCTGCGCGAGCGGGTTGTCCGCCTCCCATTGTAGGCGCCCACCGGCCCACATGCGCCGCGGCAGCGGCACGGGTGGCAAAAAGCCGCCGCGGCGCGGATGCCCGTCGGGACCGATGCCGCTTTGGCGCACCTGCGGCAAGAAGTAAAGCCAATGCCACAGCGGCGGCAGCGGCGTGCCCGGCAGTGGGGCTTGGTCGTCGCGGTCGAGCGTGGCCGAAAGCCCGCGCATGGGCGCGGCGGTGATGCTGTCGTGCAAGGTCTCGGTTCGGCCCTGCCAGGCTTGGAGTTGCGCGAGCAGTTGCGCGTCTATGCTGCGCTCAGCGTCAGACATGTGCACCTCCCATTTTTTCAAAGTGCGCGCACTGCACGCCTAGGAGCCTGTCGGACTTTGGAATCGCCGGCTGCAGATGCGCCGCAGCGGCCCATTTTTGGCTTCGCCGCTCTTCGAGAACACCGGTTTCTTGCCCCATAGCACCACTATGGTGCGGCGAATCCGGCAAAAACTGGCCTCGCTGTGGCGCATCTTCGCTTTCGACGCCCAAAGCCCGACAGGCTCCAAACAGCGCCGTTGCGGTTACCGTGGCAAAAGAGCATGAACCGCCCCAGAGGCGCGCGGGGGGACAAAGCATAGACATCATGAGGGTTCCAAGGGAAGAACTGCGGGCCCCGTATGGTAGCCATGTGTAGCCCCACGCGATGCCTGCAACCCCAGTGTGGCCGCGTCGGCAACCCGCAGACCGACAAAGTGGCTCAGTGGCTTTGCTTGCCTAACTTGACGCATCCTGTTATATTCGCGGGCTTTTCGGAATTTCCGAAGGGTACACGTTTTCGTTTTCACGTTCAGGGACGTATTTCATGCCAACCATCAACCAACTCGTGCGTCACGGGCGCGAGGTCGAGCAGACCAAGTCCAAGAGCCCCGCGATGCAAAACTGCCCGCAGCGCCGCGGCGTCTGCACGCGCGTCTATACCACGACGCCCAAAAAGCCCAACTCCGCCTTGCGCAAGGTCGCCAAGGTGCGCCTGACGAACGGCTTCGAGGTCATTTCCTACATCGGCGGTGAGGGCCACAACCTGCAAGAGCACTCGGTGGTGCTGGTGCGCGGCGGTCGTGTCAAGGACTTGCCTGGTGTGCGCTACCACATCGTGCGCGGCTCGCTCGACCTGCAAGGCGTGAAAGACCGCAAGCAGTCGCGCTCCAAGTACGGCGCCAAGAAGCCCAAGGCCAAGTAATCTGGCCCAGGCTTTTCATTGTTCCATTCATCGGTGCTGTTTCCCGCGTGGCGCGGTGATGCAGCGTAGTGGCCCGAAATGCAGAGTGCTTTTGCATGGGTCGAGTAAGTGAGAGTCCCAAAATGGCTCTCGCGGTACCTGAAAAGGTGCCAACTGAAGCAAGTCAAGAGGTAAAAAATGCCACGTCGTCGCGAAGTCCCCAAACGTGAAATCCTGCCGGACCCCAAATTCGGTAATGTCGAACTGTCCAAATTCATGAACGTGATCATGGAAGGTGGCAAAAAGGCGGTCGCCGAGCGCATCATTTATGGCGCCCTGGACCTGATCGAGAAGAAGACCCCGGGCAAAGACCCGCTGGAAGTCTTCACGACCGCCATCAACAACGTGAAGCCCATGGTCGAGGTCAAATCCCGCCGCGTGGGCGGTGCGAACTACCAGGTGCCCGTGGAAGTGCGTCCCGTGCGCCGCCTGGCCTTGTCCATGCGCTGGATCAAGGAGGCCGCCCGCAAGCGTGGCGAGAAGTCCATGGCCCAGCGCTTGGCCAACGAACTGCTCGAGGCGACCGAAGGTCGCGGTGGTGCCATGAAGAAGCGCGACGAAGTGCACCGCATGGCCGAGGCCAACAAGGCTTTCAGCCACTTCCGCTTCTGAGTCTGCGCGTCGCTCGCTCGCCTGTCACGGGCCGCCGGCACTATTGCCTGCGGCCTTGTGTCGATTCAGGCGGCAAGAATTTTTGAACTGCCTGCGCTCGACGTCTGCTCCAGTTGGAGCATCTGACACGACACAGCTGTCACCATCCTCACTGCACTACGATCAACAAGGATCCCAACATGGCCCGCAAGACCCCCATCGAGCGCTACCGCAACATCGGTATTTCTGCGCACATCGACGCTGGCAAAACCACCACCACCGAACGTATCCTCTACTACACCGGCGTCAACCACAAGATCGGTGAGGTGCACGACGGCGCAGCCACCATGGACTGGATGGAGCAGGAGCAGGAGCGCGGCATCACCATCACGTCCGCTGCCACTACCTGTTTCTGGAAGGGTATGGATCTGTCCTACCCGGAGCACCGCTTCAACATCATTGACACCCCCGGCCACGTGGACTTCACCATCGAGGTGGAGCGCTCCATGCGCGTGCTCGACGGTGCCTGCATGGTGTATTGCGCCGTGGGCGGTGTGCAGCCCCAGTCTGAAACCGTGTGGCGCCAGGCCAACAAATACAAGGTGCCGCGCCTGGCCTTCGTCAACAAGATGGACCGCACGGGTGCCAATTTCTTCAAGGTCTATGACCAGATGAAAGTGCGCCTGAAGGCCAACCCCGTGCCCATCGTGATCCCTATCGGCGCCGAGGACAACTTCAAGGGTGTGGTCGATCTGCTCAAGATGAAGGCCATCATTTGGGACGAGGCTTCGCAGGGCATGAAGTTTGCCTACGAGGACATTCCAGCCGACCTGGCGGACAGTGCCCAGGAATGGCGCGAGAAGATGGTCGAGGCCGCCGCCGAGGCGAACGAAGAGCTGATGAACAAATACCTCGAGGAGGGCGACCTTTCCGAGGACGAAATCAAGCAGGGCTTGCGCCTGCGCACCATCGCCACGGAAGTCCAGCCCATGCTGTGTGGCACGGCGTTCAAGAACAAGGGCGTGCAGCGCATGCTCGACGCGGTGATCGACTTCCTGCCATCGCCGGTGGACATTCCTCCCGTGGCCGGTCTCGACGAGGATGAGCAGCCGACTTCGCGCAAGGCTGACGACAGCGAAAAGTTCTCCGCACTGGCGTTCAAGCTCATGACCGACCCCTTCGTGGGGCAGCTGACCTTCGTGCGCGTGTATTCGGGCGTGCTCAGCAAGGGCGACACCGTTTACAACCCTGTCAAGGGCAAGAAGGAGCGCATCGGCCGTATCGTGCAGATGCACGCGAACAACCGGCAGGAGATCGAAGAAATTCGCGCCGGGGACATCGCCGCCTGCGTGGGCCTGAAGGAAGTGACCACGGGCGAAACCCTGTGCGATCCGAATGCCATCATCACACTCGAGCGCATGGTTTTCCCCGAGCCGGTGATTTCGCAGGCCGTCGAGCCCAAGACCAAGGCCGACCAGGAAAAGATGGGCATTGCCCTGCAGCGGCTGGCGGCGGAGGATCCGTCGTTTCGCGTGCGCACCGACGAAGAGTCGGGCCAGACCATCATTTCGGGCATGGGCGAGCTGCACCTCGAAATTCTTGTCGACCGCATGAAGCGCGAGTTCGGCGTCGAGGCAAACGTCGGCAAGCCGCAAGTGGCCTATCGCGAAACCATTCGCAAGACCGTCTCTGACGTGGAAGGCAAGTTCGTGCGCCAGTCGGGCGGCAAGGGTCAGTACGGCCACGTGGTGTTCCGTGTGGAGCCCAACGAGGCTGGAAAGGGTTTCGAGTTTCTCGACGAAATCAAGGGCGGTGTGGTGCCGCGCGAATACATTCCCGCAGTGCAAAAAGGCGTTGAAGAGGCGCTGCAGGCGGGTGTGCTTGCCGGCTACCCGGTCGTTGACACCAAGGTGGCGCTGACCTTCGGTTCATACCACGACGTGGACTCGTCCGAGCAGGCGTTCAAGATGGCCGCCATCTTCGGTTTCAAGGAAGCCTGCCGGCGCGCCAACCCCGTCATCCTCGAGCCCATGATGGCCGTGGAAGTCGAGACGCCCGAAGACTATGCGGGCAACGTTATGGGCGACCTGTCTTCGCGGCGCGGCATGGTGCAGGGTATGGACGACATGCCCGGTGGCGGCAAAGTCATCAAGGCCGAAGTGCCGCTGTCGGAAATGTTCGGCTACTCGACCACGCTGCGCTCCATGTCGCAAGGCCGTGCCACCTACACGATGGAGTTCAAGCACTACGCCGAAGCGCCTAAGAACGTCGCCGAAGCCATCATCGCGGCGAGGGCTAAATAATCCTTAGCGTGCCGGACCAAAATCGCGCAGCGATTTTGCTCGGGCACCTTCCTTGGCCGAATTCCCCGGTCTGCGATCCAGTGCCGCCCTGTTCCCGTGCGGGGCGATCCAGCAACTGGATGCAGACCTTAAACCGATACACGGGGTTTGCTCTTTGGAGATTTGAAAAATGGCAAAAGGAAAATTCGAACGCACGAAGCCGCACGTAAACGTGGGCACGATTGGTCACGTGGATCACGGCAAGACCACACTGACGGCGGCCATCGCCACGGTGCTGTCGGCCAAGTTCGGCGGTGAAGCCAAGAAATACGACGAAATCGACGCAGCGCCCGAAGAAAAGGCGCGCGGCATCACCATCAACACCGCGCACGTCGAATACGAAACCGCCAGCCGCCACTATGCCCACGTGGACTGCCCCGGCCACGCCGACTATGTGAAGAACATGATCACCGGCGCAGCGCAGATGGACGGCGCCATCCTCGTCGTCTCCGCCGCCGACGGCCCCATGCCGCAAACGCGCGAGCACATCCTGCTCGCGCGCCAAGTGGGCGTGCCCTACATCATCGTCTTCCTCAACAAGTGCGACATGGTCGACGACGAAGAACTGCTCGAACTCGTCGAAATGGAAGTGCGCGAACTGCTCGACAAATACGACTTCCCCGGCGACGACACGCCCATCATCCGCGGCTCGGCCAAGCTCGCCCTCGAAGGCGACAAAGGCCCGCTCGGTGAGCAAGCCATCATGAAGCTCGCCGAAGCGCTGGACAGCTACATCCCCACGCCCGAGCGCGCCATCGACCAGCCCTTCCTCATGCCCGTCGAAGACGTGTTCTCCATCTCCGGCCGTGGCACCGTGGTCACCGGCCGCATCGAACGCGGCGTCATCAAAGTCGGCGAAGAAATCGAAATCGTCGGCATCCGTGACACCCAAAAAACCACCTGCACCGGCGTGGAAATGTTCCGCAAGCTGCTCGACCAGGGCCAGGCCGGCGACAACGTCGGCATCCTGCTGCGCGGCACCAAGCGCGAAGACGTCGAGCGCGGCCAGGTGCTGGCCAAGCCCGGCACCATCAAGCCGCACACGCACTTCACCGCCGAGGTCTATGTGCTGTCCAAGGAAGAAGGCGGCCGCCACACGCCGTTCTTCAACAACTACCGTCCGCAGTTCTACTTCCGCACCACCGACGTGACGGGCGCGATCGAGCTGCCCGCCGACAAGGAAATGGTGATGCCTGGCGACAACGTGACGATCACCGTCAAGCTGATCAACCCCATCGCCATGGAAGAAGGCCTGCGCTTTGCCATCCGTGAAGGCGGGCGCACCGTTGGCGCGGGCGTCGTGGCAAAAATTCTTGCCTGAGCGGCGCGTCGAGCAAGGAAAAAACCATGTCCAAACAAAAAATCCGTATCCGCCTCAAGGCATTCGACTACAAACTGATCGACCAGTCTGCAGCCGAAATCGTCGATACCGCCAAGCGCACCGGCGCCATCGTCAAGGGGCCGGTCCCCCTGCCCACGCGCATGAAGCGGTTCGACATCCTGCGTTCGCCGCACGTCAACAAGACGAGCCGCGACCAGCTCGAAATCCGCACGCACCAACGCCTGATGGATATTGTCGACCCGACCGACAAGACCGTCGATGCGCTCATGAAGCTGGACTTGCCAGCGGGTGTGGACGTCGAAATCAAGCTGCAGTAATCCTAAATCCGGCAGTTGACCGCTACATTTTGTATGCAACTCTTTGATTCTTCGAATGATTTTTCACGCTGCGAGACGCACCCATCGGGTGAGAGCGCTGCGCACCCGATCGCGCCGCCCTCGGGCACGCTGGCCGCGTTGCAAATCCTCGCCATGGCACCCGCCATGGCTGCGGTTTGCGCCTTGCCAGTGCACCCGATGACGACACGCTCGGGCGCGCTCAACTGCCGGATTTAGGATAATCAGCTCACGTGCGGTGGCGCCATGTCACTGCGACGCTGAAGCAGCACGCGAATCTTGCCCACTGGTGAGGTTCGCGTTATAATTTAAGGCTTCGCTTTTCAGCCAGCTCATGCGAGCAAAAAAGCGGAGTATTTATCAGCATGACTTACGCAAATCGGGGTTAGGCAAGGCGTTCGCCCCATGGCAAAACACCTCGCTGCATCCTTGTTTGTGTAAGTCCAGATCAACCTTCTTCCATGCGCCGGTAGCGGCCAAAGCTTCGCTTGCGAGCGGGGTCAGGGCAGCCGCAGCGCAACGTCGCAGCCAATTGCAGTTGTGATGGTGGAAGTTTTGGAGAAACAACCAATGAGTCAGAGCAACTCCCTCGGGTTGCTGGGGCGCAAGGTGGGCATGATGCGTCTGTTCACCGATGACGGCGATGCAGTGCCTGTCACGGTGGTCGATGTGTCGAACAACCGCGTCACCCAGGTCAAAACCCAAGAGAACGACGGCTATGTGGCCCTGCAGGTCACGTATGGCGCGCGCAAGGTATCGCGTGTGACCAAGCCCGAAGCCGGCCACCTTGCGAAGGCAGGCGTGGAAGCCGGTGAAATCATGCGCGAATTTCGCGTCAGCACCGAAACCGCAGCGCAGTACCAGCAGGGCGCTGTGCTGCCCGTGGCGTCGCTGTTCGCCGCGGGTCAGAAGGTCGATGTGCAGGGTACTTCGATTGGTAAAGGCTACGCCGGTACCATCAAGCGCCACAACATGAGCTCGCAGCGCGCCTCGCACGGCAACAGCCGCTCGCACAACGTGCCCGGCTCTATCGGTATGGCGCAGGACCCAGGGCGCGTATTCCCTGGCAAGCGCATGACGGGCCATCTGGGCGACGTCACCCGTACCACGCAAAACCTCGACATCGTTCGCGTCGATGAAGCGCGCCAGCTGCTCCTGATCAAGGGTGCGGTGCCTGGTGCCAAGGGTGGTTTTGTCACCGTGCGTCCCGCCATCAAGGCGCCTGCTGCGAAAGGAGCGAACTGATGCAGCTTGAACTCCTCAATGACCAAGGCCAGGCCGCGTCCACGCTGGAAGTGCCCGAGACCGTGTTCGGTCGTGCCTACAACGAAGACCTGATCCATCAGATCGTCGTTGCCTACCGTGCGAACGGGCGCCAAGGCACGCGTGCCCAGAAAGACCGCGAGCAGGTGCGCCATTCGACCAAAAAGCCGTTCCGCCAGAAAGGGACGGGCAATGCGCGCGCCGGTATGACTTCCTCGCCGTTGTGGCGCGGGGGCGGTCGCATTTTTCCGAATTTGCCCGACGAGAACTTCTCGCAGAAGATCAACAAGAAAATGTACCGCGCCGGTATGTCTGCGATTCTGTCGCAGCTGGTGCGCGAAGGTCGTCTGGCGGTGGTTGATTCCCTCAAGCTCGATTCGCCCAAGACCAAGGCGCTGGCCGGCAAGTTCAAAGCCATGAATCTGGATTCGGTGCTGGTGATTGCCGAAGAGGTCGATGAAAACTTGTATCTCGCCTCGCGCAATCTGAAAAACGTCTGCGTCGTCGAGCCGCGTTACGCAGACCCCGTGTCGCTCGTGTTTTACAAAAAGGTGCTCGTCACCAAGGGTGCGATCGACAAACTCAAGGAGATGTTCGCATGAGCGCGCCCAAGTTTGACGAAGGCCGCCTGATGCAAGTGCTGGTCGCGCCCATCGTGTCCGAAAAGGCCACCATGGTCGCCGAGAAGGCGAATGCCGTGGCCTTCAAGGTGCTGCAAGACGCCACCAAGCCCGAGATCAAGGCTGCCGTGGAATTGTTGTTCAAGGTCGAGGTGCAGGGCGTTTCCGTGCTCAACACCAAAGGCAAACAAAAGCGGTTTGGCAAGACCATGGGCCGGCGCGACAACGTGCGCAAGGCCTATGTCACGCTCAAGCCAGGCCAAGAGCTGGACCTCACCGGGGGAGCTGCGTAAATCATGGCTGTCATCAAGATGAAACCCACTTCGCCGGGCCAACGTGCCGCGGTGAAGATTTCGCGGGATCACCTCTACAAAGGCGATCCTTATGCCCCGTTGCTGGAGCCTCAGTTCCAGAAGGCAGGCCGCAACAACAACGGTCACATCACGACGCGCCACAAAGGTGGTGGGCACAAGCACCACTACCGCGTGGTCGATTTCAAGCGCAACAAGGACGGTATTCCGGCCAAGGTCGAGCGCATCGAGTACGACCCGAACCGCACGGCGCATATCGCGCTGCTGTGCTATGCCGATGGCGAGCGTCGCTACATCATCGCTCCGCGCGGTGTGCAGGAAGGCGCCACGCTGCTGAGTGGCTCGGAGGCGCCGATCCGCGCCGGCAATACGCTGCCGATCCGCAACATCCCGGTGGGTTCGACCATCCATTGCATCGAGCTCAAGCCCGGTGCGGGTGCGCAGATTGCCCGCTCGGCGGGTGCTTCGGCAACGCTGCTGGCGCGCGAAGGCACCTACGCCCAGGTGCGTATGCGTTCGGGCGAAGTGCGCAAGATCCATATCGAGTGCCGCGCCACGATTGGCGAGGTCGCCAACGAAGAACACAGCTTGCGCCAGCTCGGCAAGGCCGGTGTGAAGCGCTGGATGGGCATCCGCCCGACGGTGCGCGGCGTGGCCATGAACCCGATCGACCACCCGCACGGTGGTGGTGAAGGGCGCACCGGCGAGGGCCGCCATCCTGTCGATCCCTGGGGCAATCTGACCAAGGGCTATCGCACCCGCAACAACAAGCGCACGCAGAACATGATCGTGTCGCGCCGCAAGAAGTAAGGGGAGCCAATGACTCGCTCGCTCAAAAAGGGTCCTTTTGTTGACCATCACCTGCTGGCCAAGGTCGAAAAGGCCATCGCCACCAAGGACAAGAAGCCTGTGAAGACCTGGTCGCGCCGCTCCATGGTGCTGCCCGAATTCATCGGGCTGACCATCGCCGTGCACAACGGCAAGCAGCATGTGCCGGTCTATATCACCGACCAGATGGTGGGGCACAAGCTGGGCGAATTCGCCCTCACGCGCACCTTCAAGGGCCACCCTGCGGACAAGAAAGTCCAGAAGAAATAAGGAACGACCATGTCTGAAACACGTGCAGTCCTCCGGGGCGTCCGCTTGTCGGTTGACAAGGGGCGTCTGGTCGCTGACCTGATTCGCGGCAAAAAAGTGGATCAGGCGCTGAATATCCTGAACTTCACGCAGAAAAAGGCGGCAGGAATCATCAAGAAAGTGCTCGAGTCGGCGATCGCCAACGCCGAGCACAACGACGGTGCCGACATCGACGAACTGAAGGTCAAGACTATCTACGTCGAGCAGGGCACCACGCTCAAGCGCTTCACGGCGCGCGCCAAGGGCCGCGGCAACCGCATCAGCAAACCCACGTGCCACGTGTATGTGACTGTTGGCACCTGAAAGCCTGAAGGAATACCATGGGACAGAAAATCCATCCGACCGGCTTCCGGCTTGCGGTCAGCCGCAACTGGGCCAGCCGTTGGTACGCCAACAACCGCGACTTCGCCGGCATGCTCGCCGAGGACATCAAGGTGCGCGAGTACCTCAAGTCCAAGCTCAAGAATGCCGCCGTTTCGCGCATCCTGATCGAGCGCCCCGCCAAGAACGCGCGCATCACCATTTACTCGGCCCGTCCGGGCGTGGTGATCGGCAAGAAGGGTGAGGACATCGAGAACCTGAAGAAGGAACTCACGACGCGCCTGGGCGTGCCCGTGGCCGTGAACATCGAAGAAGTGCGCAAGCCCGAGATCGATGCCAAGCTGATCGCCGACAGCATCACGCAGCAGCTCGAAAAGCGCATCATGTTCCGCCGCGCCATGAAGCGCGCAATGCAAAACGCAATGCGCCTCGGTGCCCAGGGCATCAAGATCATGTCCTCGGGGCGCTTGAACGGCATCGAAATCGCGCGCACCGAGTGGTACCGCGAAGGCCGCGTGCCGCTGCACACGCTGCGCGCCGACATCGACTACGGCACCTCTGAAGCCAAGACCACCTACGGTGTGATCGGCGTCAAGGTGTGGGTCTACAAGGGCGACACGCTGGGCCGTAACGACTTGCCAGCAGCCGAGGCGCCGCGTGCCGAGGAAGAGCGTCGCCCGCGTGGCCCGCGCCGCGATGGCCGCCCTGGTGGCGATCGCGCCGGTGCCGGTCGCGCACGCCGCCCCTCTGTCAATGCCGCGCCTGCCGATGGCAGCGACAAACCTGTCGGTGCCGCTGGCACCGACGCCAACACCGCCGTTAAGCGCGTTCGCAAAGACGCGCCCGCTACAGCAGCGGACGGTAAAGGAGAATAAACATGCTGCAACCTGCTCGTCGCAAATACCGTAAGGAGCAAAAAGGCCGCAACACCGGTGTCGCCACGCGTGGCAACACCGTGGCCTTCGGTGATTTCGGCCTCAAGTGCACCGACCGCGGCCGTCTCACGGCGCGCCAGATCGAAGCCGCACGCCGCGCGATCTCGCGCCATGTCAAGCGCGGTGGCCGCATCTCGGATTCGCGTGTTCCCGGACAAGCCCATCTCGACCAAGCCCGCCGAAGTGCGTATGGGTAACGGAAAGGGCAACCCCGAGTACTACGTGGCCGAAATCCAACCCGGCAAGGTCGTGTTCGAAATCATGGGTGTGCCCGAAGAGCTCGCACGCGAGGCCTTCCGCCTGGCCGCCGCCAAGCTGCCGCTGCGCACCACCTTCGTCAGCCGTCTGGTCGGCGCTTGAGTGCAGGAGAAACCACGATGAATAGTTCTGAACTGCGCCAAAAAGACGTGGCCGGCCTTGAAGCGGAGATCAAGTCTTTGCAAAAAGCCCATTTCGGCCTGCGCATGCAAAAGGCCACGCAACAGCTGGGTAACACCGCCACGCTGCGCGACACGCGCCGTGCCATCGCGCGCGCCAAGACCATTCTTGCTGAAAAGCAAGCCGCTGAAACCTCCAAGGCTTAAGGAGCGAATATGACGGAAGCTAAAAAATCCCTCAAGCGCACCTTGGTTGGCAAGGTTGTCAGTGACAAGCGTGCGAAGACTGTGACGGTGCTCGTGGAGCGCCGTGTCAAACATGCGCTCTACGGCAAGATCGTGATCAAGTCGAGCAAGTACCACGCGCACGACGAGAACGGCGAGTACCAGCTCGGCGATCTGATCGAAATCACCGAGAGCCGTCCGCTCTCCAAGACCAAGAACTGGGTGGCATCCCGCTTGGTGCAAAAGGCTGGCTTGCTTTAACCCAGATTGTTCATTAGGACGCGGGACGATGGCGAGGCGGCTGGCGAGGCAGTTTGGTTGCGGGTGAGGAGTTCGTGGTGGTGCCACGGACAACGAAGCAGCGGCCAAAATGACCGTCAGACGTCCGCCAGCGCCCGCGTAGGTGCGAAGCACCGCCTGATGGACAATCTGGGTTTAAGCCCAACTTTTTGAAGCCCATCGCCGCGCGGCCTGCAAAGCCCCGGCAAACGACCCACAATGTGCGACCCACATCGTGGGTCTTTTTGTTTTGTGGGCTTTGCTTTGCGGGTGCATGGTGCGCTCCGGCAAACCCCCTCGGAGGAGAAACTTCATGATCAAAGTCGGAGATAAGCTGCCTGCCGTCACGCTGATGGAATACATAGACACGCCCACCGAAGGGTGCAGCCTGGGACCCAATCCGGTGCCCGTGGAGAAGGCGGCTGCGGGCAAGACCATTGCGCTGTTTGCCGTGCCCGGAGCCTTCACGCCCACTTGCTCGGCCAAGCACTTGCCGGGGTACGTCGAGAAGGCCGCGGAATTCAAGGCCGCCGGCGTCGATGAAATCTGGTGCCTGAGCGTGAACGACGCCTTCGTGATGGGCGCTTGGGGGCGCGAGCAGAACGCGCAGGGCAAGGTGCGCATGCTGGCCGATGGGGATGCGGAGTTTGCCAAGGCCACCGGCCTGACGCTGGACTTGACCGGCAAGGGACTGGGGCTGCGCAGCAACCGCTACTCCATGCTGGTGCGTGACGGCAAGGTGTTGACGCTGAACGTCGAAGGGGCGGGCAAGTTCGAGGTCAGCGATGCCGACACCTTGCTCGCCCAAGCCAAAAGCCTCAAGGGTTGATAGCACATGATGCTCCTCATATAGGAGTTAATTACGCTTGATGTGACTGGGTTGGAGGCCAAAAAGGCTTCCAGCCTGCGGGGTTCAATCGATGTCCACCTTGAGGTAGTGTGCCCCGGGAATCGGGTTGTGGTAGTAGGGTGGAATCTCCGTAAAGCCCAGGCCGGCATACAGGGCGCGTGCCGATTCCATCTCGTCGAGCGTGTCGAGCAGCAGGCAGGCGTAGCCCGCTTGCCGCGCCGCGTCCAAAATGGCCTGCGCCAGTTCGCGCCCGAGTCCAAAGCCGCGGAAGGCCTTGCGCACATAAAGGCGCTTCATCTCGGCGGCATTGGGGTAGTCGGCATTGTCCAGCGGGCGCAGCGCGCAGCAGCCCGCGATGGCGTCGTCGATGTGCGCCAGCAGCAAGCAGCCGCGTGGCGGGGCGTATTCGCCGGGCAACGCTGCGAGTTCGGCCTCGAAATCCTGAAAACACAGGTCTATGCTGAGGCTGTCTGCGTATTCGCGAAAGATCGTGCGCGTCGCTTCGATCTCCTCGGCGGTCGAAGGCGTCAGCAAAGTGATCTGGGGCTTGTCCACGGTGGCAAGAAAAAAGCACGGATGCGCACAGTGTACCGATCACATGACATCGAGCCGCGACACCCACCACGCGAGCGCCGCGCACAGCACGAACAGCAGCAAAGCCCCCAGGCGCGTCCAAGCGTCGTCGCGCGCAGCGGGCACGGGCATGGGCAATTGCTTGTCACCGCTCAGCATGGGCGGCACCAGGGACTGCTTCTTTTTCACGGTGTAAAAGACGATGCTCAGCACGTGCAGCGTCACCAGCGCCAGCAGCAGCAATTTACCGACCTCTGTGTGGTAGGCCGTCGCCAGCTCCACGGTGGCGCTGGAGACGAAGCGCGTGAGCGGCCCGGCGAAGGCGATTTCGTCGTCACTCAGCAGGCCCGAGCCGACTTGCGCCGCCAGCAGCAGCAGCAGCGCGAGCACCGACCAAGCCCCCAGGGGGTTGTGCCCGACCAGATCGGCGGGCTCGTGGATGCCGCGCAGGTAGCGCAGCGCTCTGGCGGGGGACGATAAAAACGTGCCAAAGCGCGACCAGTGCCCGCCCACGAAGCCCCAGACCAGACGAAACAGCAGCAGCGCGAGCACCGTGTACCCCAGACGGAAATGCCACACCATGGCGTTGCCGCCGATTTCGGCCGTGACGACTAGGCTGACGATGCACATGACCAGCGCCCAGTGAAACAGGCGTGTCGGAAGATCCCAGATGCGAACGGTGTAAGCCATGAAAATGCGCTCCCAGCGAAGAGCGCACATTGTGCAGGATGGGCCGTCAGGCAGACCGGCAATGCCCGAGTGCCATGCACATGCAAAGGCAGACTGCGGCATACTTGCGCGCTGCAATTTTTCCCTATCCCCAAGGAGCTCAACCATGAAAGTTTTTGCTGCCCTCATTCTTGCCGTTGCCGCCGCGGGCGCGAGCGCGCCGGCCGCCGCGCAGTTCGCCAAGGCTCACGACGCGATCGAATACCGCCAGGGTGCTCTGTTCGTCATCGGTCAGCATTTCGGACGCATAGGCGCGATGGTCAACGGCAAGGCACCGTTCGACGCCAAGGCCGCGCAGGAGAACGCCGAAGTGGTGGCAAACTTGGCCAAGCTGCCCTGGGCCGCTTTTGGGCCTGGCACGGAGGGCGGCAAGGCCAAGCCTGCCGTCTGGAAGGAATCCGCCAAATTCAAGGAGGGCGCGGAAAAGTTCGAGGCCGAGGCCGCGAAGCTCGTGGCCGCCACCAAGACCGGCAATCTGGACCAGGTCAAGACCGCTTTCGGCGCCACGGCCAACACCTGCAAGGCTTGCCACGACGACTTCCGCAGCAAGTGATGTGCGATTTGCTCTTTTTATAAGAGCTGCTTACGCTTTATATACCTGCTTTTGCCGCCGATTTCATTGCAAATCGGCCGCTATGCTTTCACCCCTCGGCGAGCAGCTTTTCGATCAGCTGGTGCAGCTCGGCAAAGTCGGGCGCGCCCACGTAGCGTTTGACGATCTCGCCGCGCTTGTTGACGATAAAGGTGGTCGGGGTCAGCTTCACGTCGCCCCAGGCCCGCGCTGCGGCGCCGGTGTTGTCCAGGGCGACCTTGAACGGCAGCTTGCGGCTTTGGGCGAAGTTGACCACGTAGCTCGGCGGGTCGTAGCTCATAGCCACGGCCAGCGTGTCGAAGCCGCGGGCATGGTACTTGTCGTAGGTGGCGACGATCTGCGGCATTTCGGCCACGCAGGTGGTGCAGCTCGTGGCCCAGAAGTTGACCAGCGTGACCTTGCCGCGCAGGTCTGCGGTCGTCTGGCGCGAGCCGTCGAGCAGCACGAAGGTGGATTCGGGCGCGGGTGCGTGGCCCGACCCCAGATAGACCCAGGCCCCGACGAGAGCCAACACGGACAGGGCCGCGACGACAGCCCCGCGTTTCCATTGCTTGATTTGCATGGCAATTTCCATAAAACCGTGATTGTGCAAGAGCGCGTGATGCTGCGCATGGGACGGCCAAGAATGAAAAAAGTTCGCGACTGCATGGCGGGCTGCTGATAATTGACGCATGCGTATCCAACGAAACATGCGGGCACTGTGCGCAGTCGGCTTGCTGCCATTGCTGCTGGCGGGTTGCAGCCCGGCGCTGAACTGGCGCAGCGTGCCGCTCGAGGGTGCTGCGCTCAGCGTCGCGCTGCCCTGCAAGCCCGACCGCGCCGTGCGCTCGGTGGACTTGGGCGGCGGCAAGGCCGATCTGGCCATGGTGGGTTGCGAGGCCGATGGCGCGCTGTTTGCCGTGTCGCAGCTGGCACTGGCCGACCCTGCGCGGGCGAGTGCCACGCTGGTGCGCTGGCGTGCTGCGGTGCTTGCGCGGCTGGGAGCTTCGGCGCGCGTCGTCCTCGAGCAGGACTTTGCCCCGCGTGGTGCCTTGCCATTGCCGGGTGCGGTGCGCATCGTGGCGCATGGGCAGCGGCCAGAGGGCGGCGCCGTCACGCTGCAGGCGGTCTGGTTCGCGCGCACCTTGGGGCCGCAGGTGCGGCTCTACCATGCTGCGCTCTACACGAACAAGGCCCGGCCCGCGCTGGCGGACAGTTTTTTTGACGGGCTGACGCTGCAATGACCAGTGCGTCTCGACGCTGGGGTGTTTTTCCTGCTGCGCGCCCCTTCCTGCTGCCTACATAGCGCACGCGATAATGTGCGGTTGATTCCATGAGCACCAACATCTTCATCATCGCCCACGCGCCACTGGCCCATGCGCTGCGGGAGTGCGCCTTGCACGTGTTTGCCGATTGCGGGTCGGCCGTGCTGGCACTCGACGTGCAGCCCCATGTGCCGCCCGAAGAGTCGCTCGCGCTGGCGCAAACTGTGCTGCGCCAATTCGGCACCGAGCCTACGCTGATTCTGACGGACGTGTTCGGTGCCACGCCCTGCAACATCGCGCAGCGCCTGATCGACGGCGTGCACGCGCGCCTGGTCACGGGCGTGAATCTGCCCATGCTGCTGCGCGCCATCAGCTACCGCGCCGAGCCGCTGGAGGCCGTGGCCTCGCGTGCGGTGGTAGGGGGCATGCAGGGGGTGATGCAGGTCGCCGCGACTGCGCCGCAGTACCAGACGTTTCGCCGCAACTCCCATGATCAAGACCCGTACTCTCATCAGCAATAAGCTGGGCTTGCATGCCCGCGCCTCGGCCAAGCTCACCAAGCTCGCGAGCAGCTTTCCGTGCGAGGTGTTCCTGAGCCGCGGCGAGCGCCGCATCAACGCCAAGAGCATCATGGGGGTGATGATGCTTGCCGCGGGCATGGGCACCGAGGTCGAAGTCGAAACCAGCGGCGAACGCGAGCAGGAGGCCATGGACGCGCTGCTGGCCCTGATTGCCGACAAGTTCGGCGAAGGTGAATAAGCCGCAGACAAAGGCATGCACCCATGAGCTTTGCCATCCACGGTCTTGCGGTTGCACGCGGCATCGCCATAGGGCGTGCCGTGCTGGTGGCGTCGAGCCGCGTCGAAGTCGCGCACTACTTCATCGAACCCGAGCAGGTGGCGGCGGAGATCGAGCGCGTGCGCCGGGGCCGCAACGCCGTGGTCGAGGAATTGCAGCGTCTGCAGGCCGACATGCCGCACGACGCCCCGCCGGAGATTGCCGCGCTGCTCGACGTACACCTGATGCTGCTGCAGGACGAAACCCTGAGCGAAGGGGTCAAGCAGTGGATCAGCCGGCGGCTCTACAACGGCGAATGGGCGCTGACCACGCAGCTCGAAGTGCTCGCGCGCCAGTTCGACGAAATGGAGGACGATTACCTGCGCGAGCGCAAGGCCGACTTGGAGCAGGTGGTCGAGCGCATCCTGCGCCACATGAAGGGCGCGCCGCCCCCCGTGGCGGCGCCTGCGAGCGGGCCGCGGCGTCAGACCGCGCAGGACCTGCTGCTCGACGACAGCGTCGATGTGCCGCTGGTGCTGCTGGCGCACGACCTCTCGCCCGCCGACATGCTGCAGTTCAAGCAAAGCGTGTTTGCCGGCTTCGTGACCGATGTGGGCGGCAAGACTTCGCACACCGCCATCATCGCGCGCAGCATGGACATCCCGGCCGTCGTGGGTGCGCGCACCGCAAGCCAGCTCGTGCGCCAGGACGACTGGGTGATCATCGATGGCGATGCAGGCGTGCTCATCGTCGATCCCTCACCCCTGGTGCTGGCCGAATACGGCTTTCACCAGCGCCAGTCCGCGCTTGAGCGCGAACGCCTGGCGCGCCTGCTGCACACGCCCGCCTTGACGCTGGACGGCGAGCCGATCGAGTTGCTCGCGAACATCGAGCAGCCCACCGATGCCGCTGCCGCGGTGCAGGCCGGCGCCATGGGCGTGGGGCTGTTTCGCAGTGAGTTTTTGTTCATGGGGCGCGCAGGCAGGCTGCCCGACGAGGACGCGCAATACCGCGCCTACTGCGCCGCCATCGAGGGCATGCAGGGGCTGCCCGTGACCATTCGCACCATAGACGTGGGCGCGGACAAGCAGCTCGACAAAACCTTCAAGGACGAGCACCTGAACCCGGCACTGGGCCTGCGCGCGATTCGCTGGAGCCTGGCCGACCCGGCCATGTTCCGCACGCAGCTGCGCGCCGTGCTGCGCGCCGCCGCGCACGGCCCGGTGAAGCTGCTGTTTCCCATGCTCGCGCATGTGCACGAAATCGAGCAGACGCTGGCGCAGCTGGACCTGGCGCGCACCGAGCTCGAGGCGCGCGGCGTGGCCTACGGCGCGTTGCAGCTCGGCGCCATGATCGAAATCCCCGCGGCTGCGCTGACGGTACACACCTTTTTGCGCTACTTCGACTTCCTCTCGATCGGCACGAACGACCTGATTCAGTACACGCTGGCCATAGACCGCGCCGACGAATCCGTGGCGCACCTGTACGACCCGCTGCACCCGGCGGTGCTACGCCTCGTGGCCGAGGTCATCGCTGCGGGCCGCGCGCAGGGCAAGAGCGTGAGCATGTGCGGCGAAACTGCGGGCGACGTGGGCATGACGCGGCTGCTGCTAGGCCTGGGGCTGCGCAGCTTTTCCATGCATCCGGCGCAAATCCTGGCCGTCAAGCAAGAGGTGTTGCGCGCCGACACGCGCCGCCTCGCCCCCTGGGCGCAGCAGGTGCTGGCGGGCGAGGCCTCGGCCAACCTGAGCGCCAGTTAGCCGCCACAATGGCCGCCAGGCGTTCATCAGCGCCCGCGCAGGCGCACAGCACTGCCTCATGGACAATCTGGGTTCAAGACCTTTCAGTGCCAAGCAAGGACGCCAGTCGCGGCAGCGCGGCGCACGCATTGGCCGTGGTCGCCCGCGCCAGTTCCTCCAGCGTCAGGCCGCGCAGCCCGGCCAGCACCTGGGCGATGCGCGGCAGTTCGGCGGGGCTGTTGCGCCCCTGCGGCTGGCCGGCGGCGCGCATGGCGGCAGGGGTGTAGAGCCACTGCGGCGGCATGTCGGGCGCGTCGGTTTCGAGCACCAGCGCGGCCAGCGGCAGCTGCGTGGCCAGGCGCCGCAGCTGCAGCGCGCGCTCGAAGGTGAGTGCGCCGCCAAAGCCGAGCTTGAAGCCCAGCGCAACAAAGGCTTGCGCCTGCTGCAAGCTGCCGTTGAACGCATGCGCGATGCCGCCTGGCACCGGGATTTCGCGCAGCGCGCGCAGCAAGGCGTCGGCCGAGCGCCGCACGTGCAGGATCACCGGCAGGCCGAAGCGGCGCGCGAGCCGCAGCTGGGCGCGGTAAAAATGCTGCTGTCGCGCCGTATCGAGCCCCGGCACGAAATGGTCGAGGCCGATTTCGCCGACCGCCACGAGGCGCGGGTCGCTGAGCTGCTGTGCGAGCAGCGCCTCGAGCGCGGCCAGGTCTTCGTCGTTGGCGGCGCCCGTGTAAAGCGGATGGATGCCCAGCGCGTAGCTGTCGCCAAAGCGCTGCGCGAGCTGCTGCACCGCGGGCCAGCCGGCGCGCGTGACGGCCGGCAGCACGCAATGGTGCACCCCGAGCGCGGCGGCCTGCCGGCGCACGGCATCCGCGTCGCGCGCGAATTCGGGGGCGTCGAGGTGGCAGTGGGTGTCTATGAAAGTGCATGTTTCCATAGAAAAACCCTTCTGCGCCAGGAAATACGAGCGCTATCAGCTCTCTTTTAGGGAGCGTTAGGCGAAAGTGATCCAGTCCGCGTGCTCGACTTCGTGCAAGTGCGGCAGGGTGTTGAAGGTTTGCAGCATGAGCCGCTTGGGCGAGACGCTGAACTCGGTCACGGCACTGTTGCGTATGCGCATGTTGAGCGCGATCGTCACTTCAGGCGCCGTGCCCAGCACCTCGCCCACCGCCGTGGAAATGGGTCCGCCGCTGCTCACGAGCAGCACGTTCTGCTGGGCGTGCTGGCTGCGCACCTGCTCGAGCACGGCGCGCACACCGCGCGCAAATTCCTGCCAGCTCGGCATGCCGGCGGGGCTGATGGTGCCGGCCATCCACTGCGCGAGTGCGTCGCACAGCAGGCGGAAATGCGCGCGGTACAGCGCGGGCGTGTCTGGGCGCGGCAGCGGCTCGGGATGGATGGCGTGGATCAGCGCTTGGCTGTCGTATTCGTCGAGGCTGGGCAGTTCGATCGGCTGCGGCGTGATTTGCAGCCCCGCGGCGATGCCTGCGAGCGTCTGGCGGTGGCGGCGCAGCGTGCCCGTGAGGATGGTGTCGAACTGCAGGCCACGGGCGCGCCAGTGCGCGCCCAGCCGTTCGGCCTGGCGCTGGCCGAGCGCGCTGAGCTGGTCGTAGTCATGTGCGCCGAACGAAGCCTGGCCGTGGCGCACGAGGTAGAGGGTTCCCATGCCGGAATTTTGGATGAAAAAGCCATTTTGCGCTTGTCACACAAGCGACGGAAGCTATTGGTTACGTAGCAATTGCGCGGTGTGGCGCAAGCGCTCCTCAGGAGTGCAAGGTGCCGGCAGTGCACTGGCCGCGCGTCAGGCGTGCGTCACTTCGAGGTCGGCAAGCATGCGCAACAGGGCGCGGTTGACTTCCTCGATGTCGTAATCGTGGGTTTCGCACAGCTGCAGGATGGTTTGCGTGTCGTCGGTTTCGAGGGCGCAGGCCATCTCCAGAGGCGGCGCGTAGGGTCCGGTGCGCAGCACGTTGGCGTCGTAAATGCGCTCGGACAGCGGGATGCGGCGCAGGATGCTGCCCAGCGCTTCGCCCAGCAACAGGTCGAGCTGCGAGAACAGACCGCATAGATACACCTCACGGCGCAGGTCGTTTCCCTCCCCGGCGTCGAGCAGGCGCGCGGTGAGCTCGGCGCGCATCACCATGCTGGCACGCACAGGGTGCAAGTCGGGCTCGGTGCTGGCGGTGGGCAGTTGTTGCGCGAGCCAGCGCTGCAGCGTGCCGTAGCCCAGCAGCACCAGGCCGCGGCGCAGCGAATCGATGCCCGTGCGCAGCCCCAGCGCGGCAGAGTTCACGTGCACCAGGAAGCGGTAGGCCAGGATGGGGTCGCGCCCGAGGATGTCCTCGAAGGTATCTATCGACTGCTCCTGGTCTATGGCTTTCATGAGCGCGTGCACGACCTCGTGTGCCGGCTCGATGGGCTGGTGGCGTAGGCTGTAGAGCACATCCTCGGCCGGCCAGCCTGCCAGCGCGAGTGCGTCGCACTGGTCGAAGCAGTGCGCGACCAGCACCCGGCTGGGCACGTTTTCGAACATCTGCCGTGCGGGCAGCGGGCTTGCGCCGGGTACAGACTGCAGCGCCGCGAGCGCGTATGCGGGCGGGATGCCCAGCAGGCAGTGATCGAAGCAGTCCAGGACTTGCGGCGCGGGTTCGCGGCCCAGGTCGCCGCGCCAGACGAGCTTGAGGCCGCGCCGGTGCGCTGCCTGCACGCGCTGCAGCACCTCGGCATCCTGCAGCCAATGGTCACGTACTTCTATCCAGGGTGCGACGCGCTCGGGGTGGTCGAGCAGGCTGCACAGCAAGGGCTTGGTTTGCGCCGCGATGAGCACGGGCGGGGAACTGGACGACCACAGCTCTTGCATGGTGCGCAGCAGGTGCGCGCCGTCCACGGCCTGCACACCTTCGGCGGGCTTGCACTGGGCATACAGCTCTATGCCGGCGAGCTGGCGCGCACGGTTCCATAGCGGACGGTAGCCCAGAACCAGGCTGCGAAGAACGGATTGGAGCATCTCGGGGCGGGGCATGGGACTTCTTTATAGGCGCAAAGCTGGAGGAGCAGCTCAGCTCACCTGCCAAAGTCTCAGCCAAGGTAGTTGAGCAAGGAGAGCTTTTGCACCTGTGCGTAGGACTGCAATGCGGCCTGGTGCGCGGTGCTCTGGTTCTGGAAGTCCGAAAAGGCTTTGATCATATCCAGGTCTTCGGCGTCCGAGCGCTGGGCTTCGAGCTGCGTGCCGCGCGTGTCGAGGTCGCTCTGGATGCGGTCGGCGCGGTTCAGCAGCTCACCCGCGAGGCCGCGCGCATCGGACAGCCGGCTCATGGCGAAGTCGATCTGGTTCAGCCCCTGCGCGATGCCGCCGTTCACGGTGGTTGGGTTGCCGCTGCGGATCGCGGCGATGGTGTCGTCGAGCACCTGGAAGACGCTGGTCTGCTGGCTGGGCGCGATCGTGAAGCTGTCACCATGGGCAGGTGCGCCCGTGATGTCTATGGCGCGGCCCGCGAAGCTGATGGTCGTGGGCGAGGTGTAGGTCAGATTGGTGGGTAGGCCGGTGGTAGGCGTGGCGGGTGGAGGTGTTTGATCGGTAACGGTGTAAGTAGTGGCGCCCGTGGTGGTATCGACGGTGAACTGAATCTGGTAGCTGTGGCCGTCGCCGGCCAGGGTCGGATCGGTTACCCGATCCGCCGTCACTTGTGCCGTACCCGCATTGCCGGGCGCGGCGCTCACGGCAAACACGCCGTTGCCCGTGGGCACGCTCATCCAGGCCGCGTCACCGTCGAGCAGCGGCGCGATGCTGGTCGTGCCGCTGGCAAACTGCCCTGGCAGGCCGTTGAAGGTGGTGGGGGGCGAAGCGCCCGTGAACGGGGTGCTGGCACTGCCCAGGGCCTGGAACAAGGGCAGGCCGTTGGCATCTTTGCTGTTGGCGTAGCCCAGGATCTGCTCGCGCAGGCCCTGCAGCTGCAACGCGATGGCGTTGCGGTCGGTGGCCGAGAGTGTGCCGTTGCCGGCCTGCACCACGAGTTCGCGAAACGCCTGCATGGCGTCCATGGCGCTGCCCAGGGTCGATTCGGCCAGCGCCATGCTGTCCTTTTGCGCGTTCAGGGCGCGCAGGTCGGTCTCGTTGCGGCCGATGCGCGTGCGTGCGCGCTCGGCCTGCGCGGCGGCCACGGGGTCGTCGCTCGCGCGCAGCACGCGCTTGCCGGCGCTGAGGTGCTCCTGCTGCTGCGCGAGCGAAGTCTGCTGCGCCTGCAGGTTGCGGATCGTGTTGTCGTAGAGGTTGGCCGTGCCCGTGCGGGCGATGAGGTTGCTGCTCATGGCGTGGTACTCCTTGCTTCTCGGGCACTTTTAGCCCATGGTCTGCAGCAGGCTGTCGAAGACCGTTTGCGCGACCTGGATCATTTTGGCCGAGGCCTGGTAGGCCTGCTGGTACTGGATCAGCTTGGCCGCTTCCTCGTCCAGGTTCACGCCCGAGACGGCGGTGCGGTCGTTTTCGAGGTTCGCGGCGATGGTGCCGGACATCTGCGCCGCGAACTGCGCGCTCTGTGTGCGCGTGCCGACCTGCGCCATCGCGCTGGCAAAGCCGTCGCTCAAAGGTGCGCCGTCGAACAGAGGGGCGTCACGCAAGGCCAGCATGGCTTTGGCGTTGCCGGCGTCGCGCTGGAAGTAGTCGCCGGCATTCAGCGCATTCCCCAAGGTGACGGTGTCCCCCTGGTTCGGGGTACCACTCAAGGTCACGGACCAGCCCGTGGGCGGTGTGGCGTTGTCGTAGCTGATGGCCTGCCCGGAAACATAGCTGTAGGTGGTGGGCAGTGCCGGGGGGACGGCCGGATCATCGCTGCGCGTGTAGGTGTTCGGCCCGGTGAACGTGAGCGTGAGTGGCACCGACGTGCCCGGAGGATTCGAAAGCGCCTGCAGGCTCGCCAACTGCAGCGAGCCGGTGTTTCCCGAGCCCATGGCCGCATTGACCGGATTGGCTGCGGCGAGCTGGCTAGGCGTGTGCACCAGCGCCTGCATTTTTCCGGCCGCGTCCCGCAACGGCTGGATCAGGAATTTGTCGCCCGCCTGGGGCGTGCCCGTCACCGTGGCCGTGAGCCCTTCGCCCTGCAGTACGTCCTGCAGCGTATTGCCGGGTGTGCCATCGAAGGACAGGGCCACGCCGTCGGACTGGCGCACGATCGTGCCGACCCCGGCAGCCGTGAATGTGACCGTGTAGGCCGAGGCTTTGAGCTTGGCAGGGTCGGCCACCGCCAAGCCGATGCCTGCGCCTGCACCCGAAGGGTTGCCTGCGGCCGCAATGGCATCTTTCAGGGCGATGGGTTGGAACAAATCGCCGCCGGGCTTGCCGTCGAGCGTGAGGCCCAGGTGGTTTTGCGCATTCAGCGTCTGCGTCAGGCTCAGCGCCATGCGCCCGAGCAGATTGCGCCCCTCCTCGAGGTCACCGTTATAGAACCTGAGCTGCCCGGCCATGGAGCCGCCGCCAATGACCTGCTCGTCGATCGGCTGGGGGGTGCCGCCTGGCGCCGTGAAAAACAGCTTGAGTTGCCCGCTGCCCGAAAAATCCGGCGCGTCGCCTACCGACAGCGCCCCCGCCGTGGTGCCGAGCACGAGTGGCTGGTTGCCCACGAACACGCCCAGCGAGCCGTCGTCGGCTGGCACTTGCGTGGTTTGCACGTATTGGTTGAGGTTGCGGATCGCCTGGTCGCGCTGGTCCAGCAGGTCGTTGGGGACTTTGCCGCTGCCCTGCGCGCGCACGATCTGCTCGTTCAGGCGCGCGATCTGGCCTGCGAGGTCGTTGGCCTGGTTGACGCCGGTGTCGAGGTCGCTGCGCACGCCGGCAGCGATCTGGTCGAGCTGGTCGGACGCCGAGCGCATGCGTGCGGCGGTTTCGTCCATGCGCGTGAGCACCACCGTGCGTGCGGTGAGGTCGGTGGGGGCGCTCGCCACGTCGGCAAGCGCATTCATCATGTCGTTGATCGCAGCGCCCAGGCCGCTGTCGCCGCCGCTGAACACGTCTTGCAGGCGCTGCAGGCTCTGCGAGCGTGCGCTGTCGGCGGCGCTCACGGCGGCGGCCGCCGTGGCCTGGCGCGTGAGCATGTCGCTCTGGTTGCGCACGATGGCCTGCACCTCCACGCCCTGGCCGATGAAGCCGCTGCCGGTGAACTGGCCGGGCAGGTTCTGCAGCGCCACGGTCTGGCGCGAATAGCCGGGCGTGTTCACGTTGGCGATGTTGTGCCCAGTGGTCTGCAAAACCACCTGGTTGGTCTGCAATGCGCGCACGCCGATGTTGAAGAGGCTCATGGTTTTTTACCCACTTTCACGAACGCTGCACGCCCTGCGCGCTGTGGATCGCGCTGCTGAGCTTGCGCGCGTAGGCCGGGTCGGTGGCGTAGCCAGCCTTTTGCAGCTCTGCCGCGTAGGCCACGGCCGAGCCGACCTTGGCGCGCGCCGCGGCGTAGCGCGGGTTGCCGTTGATGAGCCGTGCGTAGTCGCGGAAAGCGTCTTCATAGGAGTCGTAGGCGCGGAATTTGGCCACCACCTTGCGCGCCACGCCGCTTTCGTATTCGGTCGTCGTCACCGTGGCCACCTTGCCCGTCCAGCCCTTGCCGGCCTTGATGCCGAACAGGTTGTACGAGGGCGAGCCGTCGGACTGGCGGATTTCGCTCCGGCCCCAACCGGTCTCGTGCCCGGCCTGGCCGAGCATGAAGTGCGCGGGAATGCCGCTTTCCTGCGCCACACGCTCGGCCGCGGCGCGGTGGAACTGCACGAAGCCCTCGCGCCCCGCCGGTGCGGCGGTGCCAGCGTTGCCGACCCCAGCGTTTGCGCTGGCGGCGGCGCCGCCCGCAAAGCGCGAGCGGCTCGCCGCCAGGCTCAGCGTCGAAGGCACGGACAGTGCGGTGTCGCCGCTGCCGCCCATTTGCTGCGAAAGCTGGCGCACGATGGCATCCGACAGGCCGCCAGGCTGGCCCGCCATCTGCACCGAGAGTTGCTGGTCGAGCAAGTCGGTCGCCAGATCGCCCTGCGGGCCTTCGAGCAGGCCGGACTTCATGGTTGCCTCGCGCATGCTTTTGATGAGCTCGCGCATGAACAGCGACTCGAACTGCTTGGCCGCCGCGCGCACGGCCTGCGGATCATTGTTGCCAGCGGCGTATTTGAGTGCATTGAGCGAGCGCGCATCGGCAGCCAGCGTATTCGCCGTGCCGGCGCTCAGGCTTGCGGGGGGCGAGGGCAGCGACATCAGATCACCTCCAGTTCCGCATTGAGAGCCCCCGCCGCCTTGATGGCCTGCAGGATCGCAAGCAAGTCCTGCGGCGTGGCGCCCAGCGTGTTGAGCGCGCGCACCACGTCGGCCAGCTGGGGCGAGCCCGGAACCTGGATGACGCGGCCGGGCTCCTGGTTGATCTGGATGTTGCTCTGTTGCGCCACCACCGTCTGCCCTTGCGCGAACGCATTGGGCTGGCTGATCACGGGCGTCGAGCTGATCGTGATCGAGAGGTTGCCGTGCGCGATCGCGCAGGGGCCTAGCGTCACGGCCTGGTTCAGCGCCACCGAGCCCGTGCGCGCGTTGATCACCACCTTGGCCGCGGGCGTGGGGGCCTGCAGCTCCAGGTCTTCGAGGTCGGCGATGAAGTTCACGCGCGCGCCGGGGTCCTGCGGTGCGCGCACCTGCACCGTGCGCCCGTCGAGCGCGCGCGCCAGGCCCGCGCCCAGGCGCACGTTGATGACCTCGGCGACGCGGCGCGCGGTCTGGAAGTCCGAGGCGTCGAGCCCGAGCTGGATGGTGTCGCCCTCGTTGAGCGGCGTGGGCACGCTGCGCTCGACCTGCGCGCCCTGCGGAATGCGGCCTGCGCTCAAGTGGTTGATCTGCACCTTGCTGCCGCCCGCGGCCGCACCCGCGCCGCCCACCACGAGGTTGCCCTGCGCGAGCGCGTAAATCTCGCCATCCGCGCCGCGCAGGGGCGTGGCGATCAGCGTGCCGCCCTTGAGCGACTTGGCGTTGCCCATCGATGAGACGACCACGTCTATCGTCTGCCCCGGCTGGGCAAACGCGGGCAGCTGCGCCGTGACGATCACTGCGGCCACGTTCTTGAACTGCAGCTGCGAGGCCATGGCGGTCGGCAGCGTGATGCCCAGTTGCTGCAGGTAGTTCGACACGCTCTGCGTGGTGATCGGCATCTGCGTGGTCTGGTCGCCCGTGCCGTCCAGCCCCACCACGATGCCGTAGCCCGTGAGCTGGTTGCTGCGCACGCCCTGCACGGCCGCCACTTCCTTGATGCGCAGCGCCTGTGCGGGCCAGGCCGCGCCCGCGAGCGCCAGCGCAAGCAGCAGGCCACGCAACAGAGCAAGAGGAGGCAAGGCTTTCATGCCCCCGATTGTCGGCACCCGCGCGCGCGCCGCAAGCCCCAAAAAGCACCATGAAAACCGGCCAATTGCTGCGCTGGTATGTACGGCACGGGTAACGCTGGGGCAAAATCCGCGCATGAACGCTACCGACATCGTGCACTACACGCGAACCCTGGGTTTGCAAGCAAAAACGGCCTCAGCCCTTATGGCTAGTGCGTCAACAGCTACCAAAAACAAAGCGCTGATAGCGCTTGCCAAATTGCTGCGCACGCACAGCGCCGCACTGCAGGCCGACAACGCGCAAGACCTTGCGCGCGCGCGCGCCGCGGGCCTGGCGGCGCCGCTCATCGACCGGCTCAAGCTCACGCCCGCGGCCATCGAGACCTGCGCGCAGGGCTGCGAGCAACTGGCCGCCATGCCCGACATCGTCGGCGAGGTGCTCGAGCTGCGCCAGCAGCCCAGCGGCATCCGCGTGGGCCGCATGCGTGTGCCCATAGGCGTGTTCGGCATGATCTACGAAAGCCGCCCGAACGTGACCATAGAGGCCGCGAGCCTGTCGATCAAAAGCGGCAACGCCTGCATCCTGCGCGGCGGCTCCGAGGCCATCCATTCGAACCAGGCGCTCGCACGCCTCGTGCAGCAGGCGCTCGCCGAGGCCGGCCTGCCGCCCGAGGCCGTGCAGCTCGTGCAGACCACCGACCGCGAAGTCGTGGGCCAGCTCATCGCGATGCCGCAGTACGTCGATGTGATCATCCCGCGCGGCGGCAAGGGACTGATCGAGCGCATCAGCGCCGGCGCCAAAGTGCCCGTGATCAAGCACCTCGACGGTAACTGCCACACCTACGTCGATGACCCCTGCGACCTCGACATGGCGGTGAAGCTTGCCGACAACGCCAAGACGCAAAAATACAGCCCCTGCAACGCCACCGAGAGCCTGCTCGTGGCGCGCGGCGTGGCGGCGGCGTTCCTGCCGCGCATAGGCGCCATCTACGCGCAAAAAGGCGTGGAAATGCGCGCCTGCCCCGAAAGCCTCGCGCTGCTCGCGTCCGTGCCCGGCGCGCGCGTGGTGCCCGCGACCGAGCAGGACTGGTTCGAGGAATACCTCGCGCCCATCATCAGCGTGAAGGTCGTGGCCGACGTGGCAGAGGCCATCGCGCACATCAACCATTACTCGAGCCACCACACCGACGCCATCGTCACGAGCCACCACATGAACGCGCAGCGCTTTTTGCGCGCGGTCGATTCGGCCAGCGTGATGGTGAATGCCAGCACGCGCTTCGCCGACGGCTTCGAATACGGACTGGGTGCCGAAATCGGCATCAGCACCGACAAATTCCACGCCCGTGGCCCCGTGGGCATAGAGGGGCTGACTTCGCTCAAATGGGTGGTGCTGGGCGAGGGCGAGGTGCGTGGTTGAAAACTGGCGCCGCAGTGGCGGGCTTGCGCACAGGCTCATTCTGCCTTGGAATCATGAGGTGGGGCCAGGTGGGCCTCAGGCTCATACCTCATTGGATAAGACTCCCCCCATGCGCTTGACTTGCACCATCTGTGCGCCTGCTGCTCACCTGCGGCGAGCCGCCATCAGTGCCGCCAGAGCACCATAGTGCCGTCCTCGCGCCACCCCTCACGCGCCCCTCACGCGCGTGCAGCCGCCTCAGGGGGCCGGCGGCAGGTGCGCCGAAGCAAATCCGCCCGCGCCGCATTGAGCTCCTCGGCCGCCTGCACATCGCTCAGCGCCAGGGCACGTTGCTGCAGCAGCTGCAGCGTAACTCCCGCGCGCAGGGCCTGCGCCGCATCGGGCAGGCTCGCCAGCTTGGAGAGGGGTGTCATCACGTCCCTGGGGTCATACACCCGCTTGATGCGCCCGGGCTTGGTGGGGTGGGGCACCTCGGTGGCGAACAGGCACGGGCGGTGGAAATTCAGGAACGGGTTCAGATACTCTATGCAAAAGGTGTTGAAGTGCTGCACATGCCGCTGCTCGATGTGCTCAAAGCCAAAGACCTTGCGCACCACCGCGCCGTTCTTGGTCTCGACCAGCGCGTTGTCGTTGCTGCGGCGCGGGCGGCTGCGCGTGAACTCGATGTGCAACTTCTGCAGCATCTGCGCCACCCGGTGGTTGACATACTCGCTGCCGTTGTCCGAGTGAAAGCCCAGAATCTCGAAGGGAAACTGCGCCAGCATCTGCTCGATCACCGCCAGCAGGTGCACCTCGCTGATGGTCTGCACGCTGGCCACCACCTGCCACTGCGTGACGCAGTCCACCGCGTTGATGTGGTACAGCCCCTTGGAGCCGTCCTGGTCGCCCTGATGCACGCTGTCGATGCGGATGAAGCCCGCGCGCCCCTGGGGTGCAGGTGCGCGGCGCACGCCTATGGTGGGGGCTTTGCCCCCACGGGTTTTGGTGACGGTGACGCGCTGCGCACGGTAGCCGGCGCTGGCGCGCAGGTTATACAGGTGAGACACTGAAATGGAGCCCAGGCGCTCGAAGCGGCTGTCGTTGAAGACGTCGCGCTGGCGACGCAGCACGCATGCGGTGGCCGGCCCCGAGAGGGTGCCCATGGCCTGGTCTACTTGCGCCAGCAGTGCGATGTCGGCGCTGCTGTAGCGGCGCGCGAAGGCGTGTTGGGGTGCGCGGTAGTTTTTTACCAGGGGTTGGCCAGACTTCCAGCGCACAACTACTCGGGTGATTTGGGCGCGGCTGTAGCCGCTCAGGCGCTGCAGGTACGCCAGCACTGCGCCCCGGTCGCTGCGTCCCAGGCGCCGGTAGCTAAAGCGCTGCAGCACTTGCGCGATCCAGGCGTAGCGTTCCTGGGGTTGCGCGAAGCTCAGCTGCAGCGCTTGCGTGCCTTGGAGTACCTGGCGCACTTGCTCGAGGGTGCGCACTTGTGTTTCGTTCATGTCGATCACCATTGCTTGATGATCGACCCGTTGCACCGAAGCTGCTGCTATCAGCCGCTTGTGTCGCTTCTCCCAGGCCCGCCTTCGGGCTCATTCTTCCTTGGAATCACGGGGTGGGCTTCAGGCTCATACCTCGTTGGATAAGACTTAGGCTTCACAAGCTTCCGAATAATGGTGTATAATTTGCAGCTTGCCGCGCGATGGAGCAGTCTGGTAGCTCGTTGGGCTCATAACCCAAAGGTCGGAGGTTCAAATCCTTCTCGCGCAACCAAAATTGAAAAAAGCCCGGTTCAAGCCCAATGCCAGTCAGTTAAGCAAAAGCGAAGCTGATCTAGTCTAAAAAGGGAACATGTTCAACATGTTCCCTTTTTTGCTTTGAGCCTGCTGCAAACCACCCTGAACGAGACGTTGGAGGCACTGCCTGCCAACGGGATAACCGAGTTGAGCGCGCTGTTGGATCCGGCCTGGATCGAACAAGCGCTGGCTGCCACAGGCAAAGCCTCCATACGCCGTCGCAAGCTGCCCGCTGAACATGCCGTGTGGCTGGTGATCGGAGTGGCGCTGTTTCGTCACATGCCGCTGTGGCAAGTGGTGCAGGAGATGGCGCTGACGTTGGAGGGCAAGGAACTACCCGCACCCAGCGCCAGCGTGCAGGCTCGCCAGCGGCTGGGGGCCCAACCCATGGAACACTTGTTTACCCTGCTCGCCAACGCCTGGGGCCGTGCCCATGCGGTGCACGCAACAGATTTGCGCGTGCTGGCGGTCGATGGCGTGGTTTGGTCAGCCCCGGACAGCCAGGACAACCGCCAGCAATTGGGCAGCGGCCAGACGCAATACGGCCCCCAGCCCTGGCCCATGGTGCGCGCCGTTTGCTTGCTGGACACCGACAGCCATGAGCTGCTCGATGCCCGATTGGGGGACTACGGCTGCGGCGAGCTGACGTTGGCGGCAGGACTGCGCGGCCTGGATCACTCCATCACCTTGTTCGAGCGCGCCTATTTCAGCGCCGCGTTTTTGCTGCAGTGGAGCCAAGCGGGCCAGCAGCGCCATTGGCTCATGCGTGCCAAGGACAATCTGCGTCATGAGGTGGTGCAGACTTTGGGCGAAGGCGACTGGCTGATCCGCATGCCCGTGTCGCCGCGCGCCAGGAAGCTGCACCCAGAGCTGCCCAGCCATTGGCAGGCCCGGTTGATTGAGGTGCGCACTGGGGGCAGGATCAGGCGCTTTATCACTTCGATGCTTGATCCTGAGCGGTTTGCCGCAGCATCACTGGCGCAGTTGTATCGTCAGCGCTGGGAGATCGAACTGGGGTTTCGAGAAATCAAGCAATCGCTGCAACAAGGTCAAGCCGTGTTGCGCAGCAAACAGCCCGAACTGGTCAAGCAGGAGGTCTGGGGCGTGCTGATCGCCTACACGCTGCTCAGGCGCTGGATGCGTCTGATGGCCGAGCATGAAGGGGTTGCGCCGACCCGCATCAGCTTTCATACGGCGCGCCATGCCATCGTGGGGGCGATCAACACGGTGCATCTGGCGCGCGCTGGCACCTTGCCTGTACTCTTGCAGTGGCTGTTGGAGCAAGCCCGCTACTTCGTGCTCCCGCCTCGCCGAGCCGGGCGCTCTTTCCCACGCGAGCTCAAGCGCTCTCGCAGCAAGTTCCCAACGAAAAAATGCCAGTCAGTGGCTTAACTGACTGGCAT
>CAVPUD010000145.1:0-15426 GCA_963708545.1 uncultured beta proteobacterium
TTAGTTGCATTGCGAAAAGCCGTCAATCCATTGGATTTTAAAAGTAGGGAGTGATTGAACTCCGCCACAAACGGTAATCCGGTGGCGAGCAGTTTTTGGGCGCCTTCCAAGGCATGTCCTTCATAGCCCTCGATATCCATCCATAGCAGGCTGGGCACCGACGGGAGGTCCAGGTCGTCCAGCCTGGACGACGGAACCGGTATGCCTTCCGCCCCGATGCTGTGGTTCCCGCTGTTCGTGGTGGACTCGTGGAGGTGCAGCGTGACGCCGCTGCGGTCGCCGACTGCCTGTGCCAGAACGGTGACACGGTCCTCCAGCCCGTTCAGTGCGATGTTGGCGCGCAGCAGCCTGAGGTTGTGTGGATGTGGCTCGATGGCGGTTGCGGTCTTCAACAACCCGCGCTTGAGCGCCGGAATGGTAATGGTGCCGATATTCGCGCCTACATCGATCAGGTGGATAGGGGGCGGCTGCCCCTCTCGCTCCAGGATGGCCAAGGCAGTCTGGAGTTTCGCGAAGTCGAATTCCCCGTGCAGGAACACTTCCCGCCCGATGACCTTGTCGGCCGTGGACACCACGAAATGCTCCGGGTGCCCGGCCACCAGGTAGGGCACGGGCATCGCGTCGTAGGCAGCCCTGCGCAGGATGGACGGGCCGCCTCGCAGCAGCGAGAACAGCCCCTTGCTGGCGGCTAGCAGCGGGCGGCGCAGGAGCTTGGATTCCCGGATGAAGTTGGGAAGTTTCATTGGATTCGCCCTGCAGACTCGGATTTATTGCTACACATTGTGGAGCCGTTTTGATCTCGATAAAACAACCGCCACCAGCAGAACAAAGAGCACCGCTTCGATCAGATACGCCGCAGCTACCGCACCGTGCAGACCGCCCGCCGGCACCAGCCACAGATTGAACAAAATACCGGCCACGCCGCCCGTGAGATAAATCCCCGTCAATACCGACTGGCGCTGCTGCGCCACGACGACGTTGAGCAGATTGCGCACGAGCTGCAAGGCTGGCAACAGGGCGAGTAGCATGACGAGGCGTGCCGTTGTCTCGAAGCCCGCGCCCAGAAGACGCGCAATCCAGGGCGCGAGCAGCACCAGCACGCCGCCGCCCAGCAAAGCCGCCGCGAACAGGACGACACCGACGAACCACAGTTGCCGCGCCGAATGCCTGCCGGAATAGAGGCGCGGCCAAAGTGCCTCTTGCAGTGCCTGCAAGGGCAGACTCGCCAGATCGACCGCCCGCTGCGCCACACCGAAGCTGCCTGCCTGGCCATAACTCGCCCGGGCAAGCAGCGGCTTGTTGAATTCGGCTTGCAGGCGAAACGACAGCGCGCCGATCGTGAAAGGGAAGCTCTCGCGGGCCATGCGCCAGTCGCGCTTTTGCGGCCATAGCGGCCGATGCCCAGCCACGAGCCGGCGCGCGAGGAAAGCGGCGTAGATCGCGCTCGATGCCGCGTAAACCCAAAGCCAGCCGACCGGATCCACCGGCCCCATGGCGGCATAGAGCAGCAGAGCGGCCAGACGGGCGAGGATCATGCCGGCCTGGAGCGCCCCGAAAGCGCCCGCCCGATGCCGGGCCTGCTCGACTCGGGCGGCGAGTTCGAGGAGCGAGGCCGTGCCGATCTCCGCCAGGGCAAACGCTGCGAGCGCGGCAAGCGGAAGGCGCGACGGCAGGCTCCAGGCAAGCAGCGCCGTGGCTGCGACGGAACAGGCGAGCGCCGCTGGCCACCACAGCGCGAGCGCCATGCCCAGCTGGCGGGGCAACGCTGTCGGTTCGCGCGCGCCGTCGCGCAACAGCAGCCCCCCTAGCCCCAGGCCGGCGATGGGCGAGAAAAAACCGCTCACCGCCAGGGCCGTGACGAAGAGGCCGTAACCTTCCACCCCCAGCAAGCGGGCGAGCAGGACGACCATCGCCGCCTGCGCCGCCGCACGCAATAGCAGCCAGCCGAACAAGCTGCCGCTGGCGCGCAGGTAGCCGCCGGGGCGCCAAGTTCGGAGTCGGTGCAATGCCTGGGTCATGTATCTACAGAGGCATGATGGACACCACGCCTGCGGTTTCGGCCAGCGCCATCAAGAAAACGAGCAGCAGCATCCAGCACGCCTTGCGCCGCTCCGAGGGAGTGAAAAGCTGCCAGATTTTTCTCGGTTGGGAAAGCATGCAAGCTGGGGCAGGGTTGCGACCTGGCGTCGGTGGGTTTTGAAGGAGGAAGTGGCAACAGGGAGTGGAAAATGATACCCACGAGTTCAAGCGGTCATTTTCGCCACGAATCCCGGCGCCCGATCTGGCCGGCGCGTCCGGGTTTTGACTCTTCAGTGCAGCATGATAGAGGCTGCCTCGTTACGCTCTTCGGCCCACGCCTGCTTTCTTGCCATTTCGTTTGCTTTTTATGCCCCTGACCCCTTCACCCCTCCCTTCCTCCCCCCGCATCGCCATCATCGGCCTAGGCTACGTGGGGCTGCCGCTTGCGGTGGCGTTCGGGCAGCACCATGCTACCGTGGGTTTTGACGTGAGCGCGGCGCGCATTGCGCAGTTGCAGCAGGGGCTCGACGCGAGCGCCGAGGTGGATGCGCAGGAGCTGGCGGCGGCGGGCCGCTTGCGCTTCAGCGCCGACGAGGCAGACTTGGCCGCGTGCAACGTGTTCATCGTGGCCGTGCCTACGCCGGTGGACGCGGCGGCGCGGCCTGACCTGGGGCCGCTGGAGACGGCCAGCGCGCTCGTGGGGCGGCATTTGCGCGCGGGTGGCCTGGTGATTTACGAGAGCACGGTGTATCCGGGCTGCACCGAGGAGGTGTGCGTGCCGGTGCTGGAGCGCGCCTCGGGCCTGCGCTTCAACGAGGGCTTTTTCGTGGGCTACAGCCCCGAGCGCGTGAATCCGGGCGACCGGCAACGGCGGCTGGCGGACGTGGTCAAGGTGACTTCGGGCTCGACGCCCGAGTGCGCGGCTTATGTGGACGCTTTGTACCGCCAGATCATTCGCGCGGGCACGCACCCGGTGGGCTCGCTGCGCGTGGCCGAGGCGGCAAAGGTGATCGAGAACATTCAGCGCGACGTGAACATTGCGCTGGTCAACGAGCTGGCGATTTTGTTCGAGCGCCTGGGGCTGGATTCGCGCGAGGTGCTGGACGCGGCGGGCACGAAGTGGAACTTTTTGCCTTTTCGCCCTGGGCTGGTGGGCGGGCATTGCATTGGCGTGGACCCGTACTACCTGACTTACAAGGCGCAGCAGCTGGGCTACCACCCTGAGATGATCCTGGCCGGGCGGCGTATCAACGACGGCATGGGCGAGCATGTGGCCATGCGGGTGCTGCGGCTGCTGTCGCGGCGCGGTTTTGCGCCGCGCGGCGCGCGCGTGCTGGTGCTGGGCGTGACCTTCAAGGAAAACTGCCCGGACATTCGCAACACCAAGGTGATGGACATCGTGCGCACCCTGCGCGATTTTGGCGCCCAGGTGCAGGTGCACGACCCCGTGGCCGATGCGCCGCAGGTGCTGCACGAGTATGGCGAGCAACTGGCCAGCACCTTGCCCGCGGGGCCGTGGGACGCGCTGGTGCTGGCCGTGGCGCACGCGCCGTTTTGCCGCATGGCGCCGGAGCAGGTCAAACAGCTGCTGGCGCCGGGCGGCGTGGTGTTCGACGTGAAGTCCGTGTGGCCGCGCGAATGTGTGGATGAGCGACTGTAGGGGCGTCTGCAGGGGCGGCGCCACGCCCTCAGGGGCGAAAGACTTCTTCCAGGCTGGGCGCATCCAACACGCGGTCGCCCCACTGCTCCAGCTGCGCTGCCGTCGCCCCGGCAATCCGCCCAACGACGTCGCTGGGCAAAGTGCCAAAGCGGCGCGTTAACTGGCGCTGCAGCAGGAGGGCTTCGCCCTGCTCGATGCCTTTCTCGAGGCCCTTTTGCTCATAATTCCGCGCCCACTGGTCAAAGCGTTCTGCCAACGTCATTTCCAACTCCTTCAAGTCTTGCACCTTGGGCAGCACCAGGCTGTGCTTGCTCTGGCGCAAGAGTACCGCACGAATCCAGATCGCAAAAGTGCGTCGCCGACGAACAGCGCGTGCGTCACAGCCACGTCGACCGACGCGGCGCCGGCGGCGCGCAACCTGGGCGCGCGTATGGCCGGTGCGGGCCATGTCGTCGAGCAGCACGACACCCTCAGGGGCGAAAGACTTCTTCCAGGCTGGGCGCATCCAACACGCGGTCGCCCCACTGCTCCAGCTGCGCTGCCGTTGCCCCGGCAATCCGCCCAACGACGTCGCTGGGCAAAGTGCCGAAACGGCGCGTTAACTGGCGCTGCAGCAGGAGGGCTTCGCCCTTCTCGATGCCTCTTTCAATGCCCTGCTCGATGCCTTTTTGCTCGTACTTCCGAGCCCACTGGTCAAAGCGTTCTGCCAACGTCATTTTCAACTCCTTCAAGTCTTGCACCTTGGGCAGCACCAGGCTGTGCTTGCTCTGGCGCAAGAGTACCGCACGAATCCAGATCGCAACAGCACGTCGCCGACGAACAGCGCGTGCGTCACAGCCACGTCGACCGAGGCGGCGCCGGCGGCGCGCAACCTGGGCGAGCGTATGGCCGGTGCGGGCCATGTCGTCGAGCAGCACGACGCCCTCAGGGGCGAAAGACTTCTTCCAAGCTGGGCGCATCCAACACGCGGTCGCCCCATTGCTCCAGCTGCGCTGCCGTCGCCCCGGCAATCCGCCCAACGACGTCGCTGGGCAAAGTGCCAAAGCGGCGGGTCAACTGGCGCTGCAGCAGGAGGGCTTCGCCCTTCTCGATGCCTCTTTCAATGCCCTGCTCGATGCCTTTCTCGATGCCCTGCTCGATGCCTTTCTCGAGGCCCTTTTGCTCATGATTCCGCGCCCACTGGTCAAAGCGTTCTGCCAACGTCATTTTCAACTCCTTCAAGTCTTGCACCTTGGGCAGCACCAGGCTGTGCTTGCTCTGGCGCAAGAGTACCGCACGAATCCAGATCGCAAAAGTGCGCTTGAGCTCCGCATTGCCTTGCAGCAGCTCGTTGACCAGGTCGATCAGTGCGAGTAGCGCTTGTTCATTCTCCGGGTGCTCGATGCGGATGATGGCGGCCACGAGGTTTTTCAACTCCGCCAAGTCTGCTTCGGCGTATTGGTTTTCGTCGATCAGCAGGTATTCGAGCTTGGGCAGGTACTTGGCCACCAGGCCGGGGACTTTGGGGATCAGCGTGGCGATGTCGGTGGCGGCCGTCCATTGGGCGTCGCCGTTGTAGAGCACGATGGGCAGCACGGGCGGCAGCCTTTTGCCGTCGAGCGCTTCGCCGCGGCGGATCAGGTCTTGGTACAGCAGGCCGACGTAAGTCATGATGCGCACGGCCATCCAAGAGTCGACGGTACTCTGGAATTCGATGAGCAGGTACAAGTACATCCATTCGCCGTCGGCCTTGACGCGCCAGATGACGTCGTCGGCGCGCTGGCGCAGGTCGTCGGTGATGTAGCTGCCGGGCATTTTCTCGAGCGTGGAATAGTCCAGGCTGTGCAGCCAGGCATCGGGGATGAAGCCCAGCACCAGGTCGCGCACGACCTCGGGCGCGGAGAACAGCAGTTTGTAGGAGGCGTCGTCTTCATGAGACATGGGCGGAACTCTATGGATGCACTGCAAACAGGAAAGCGCAGCGCCGTCTCATGGGTCATCCAGGCTCAATACCCGCGCTTGCCGCGCCCTAGTTCCACGCCCAGTTGACGCAGCTTGCGGTAGAGGTGGGTGCGCTCGAGGCCGGTTTTTTCGGCCACGCGGGTCATGGAGCCGCCTTCGCGGGCCAGGTGGAATTCGAAATACGCTTTTTCGAATTGGTCGCGTGCCTCGCGCAGGGGCAGGTCGAGGTCGAAGCTCTGGTGGCCTGTGGGGGCAGGGTCGGCCCGGGTGGCGGGTGCGGCTTCGGCGAGCCCATTGGCTGCGGCGTGGCCGGGCGGCGCGGGCTGCAGCGCTGGCGCGGGCTGCGGCCCGGGGGCCGCTGTGGCGGCGGACGGCAGCGGGGGGCGCAGCCCCTGGGCCAGGCCCTGCTCTACGGCCTTGAGCAGCTTTTGCAGGGTGATGGGCTTTTCGAGGAAGGAGAAGGCGCCTATGCGCGTCGCATCCACGGCGGTGTCTATGGTGGCGTGCCCGCTCATCATGATCACGGGCATGGTGAGCAAGCCGCCCATGGCCCATTCCTTGAGCAGCGTCACGCCGTCGGTGTCTGGCATCCAGATGTCGAGCAGGACGAGGTCGTAGCCGTTGTTGGCGCGCAGGGCGCGGGCCTGGGTGGCGTTTTCTGCCAGATCGACGCTGTGGCCTTCGTCGTTGAGGATTTCCGACAGGAGCTCGCGAATGCCGAGCTCGTCATCGACCACCAAAATGTTTGCCATGGATGTGAAGCACCTCGAAAAGATTGTGGCGCTGTTGTCACGACGCCACGGAAACCATCGTGGCGAATGATAGCGACACCTGGGCGCCGCGCACCACGCCCTCCTCGACGCGGTTGGACAGCTCGATGCGCGCGCCGTGCTCGTCGGCGATTTTTTTGACCACGGCCAGCCCCAGGCCGGTGCCGCGCGGCTTGGTGGTGACGTAGGGCTCGAAGGCGCGCTGCAGGATGTGCTGCGCAAAGCCGGGGCCGCTGTCGAGCACGCTCAGGCGCACGCGGCGGGAGGATTCGTTCCAGCGCGTGACGATGCGCACGGGCGGCGGCGGTGCTTGACCGCTCGTGGCCTGCAAGGTGGCGTCCTGCGCGTTTTGCAGCAGGTTGTGCACCACCTGGCGCAGTTGCTGCGCGTCGCCCGCGATGGGCGGGCAGCGCGGGTCTAGGTCTGCCTGCACGGGGACGGTGGCGTTTTCCTCGCCGTAGAGCTGGAGCACCTCGCTCACCAGGGCGTTCAAGTCCAGCGGCTGCAGGTCGGCCGATGGCAGACGCGCGTAGTTGCGGAATTCGTTCACGAGCCGCTTCATGGCGTCCACCTGCTCGACGATGGTCTTGACCGATTTGGCCAGGATGGCCTGCTCGGGCGGCGCGAGCTTGCCCGCGAGTTTCATGGCGAGCCGCTCGGCCGAGAGCTGGATGGGGGTGAGCGGGTTTTTGATTTCGTGCGCCAGGCGGCGCGCCACTTCGCCCCAGGCCTGGGCGCGCTGGGCCGAGACGATGTCGGTGATGTCGTCGAAGACGAGCAGGTGCGCGCCATCTGGCAGCACGGCGCCACGCAGGATCAGGCTGATGGGGTGCTGCGCCGTGCCTCCGGCAGCGCCGTGCAGCTCGAAGGGCTGCTGCCAGTGGCCGGCGGGCCGCGCATCGGGCGCCTCGGGCTCGGCCTGCAAGGCGTCGAACTGCGCCTGCACGGCAGCCGCCAGCTCTGCGAGCCCCGCCACCTGCGCGAGCGGCTGGCCGATGTGCTCTGCCAGCGGCAGGCGCAGTATGCGCGACGCGCCGGGGTTGGCCGAGAGCATGGTGCCCTGCGCGTCGAGCACCAGCACACCCGCGGTGAGGTTGTCCAGGATGGTCTGCAGCTGGGCGCGTGCGGCATCGACTTCGCCCATGCTGCGTTCGACCGCGGCGCGCGCGTCCGCAAGCTGCTGCGTCATGAGCGCGAAGGAGCGCGTCAAACCTCCGAGCTCGTCTTTGCCCTGCAGCGCGGCCTTGGGGCTGAGGTTGCCGGCACCCACTTCGCGCACGCCTTCGGCGAGCACGAGCAGCGGGCGCACGAGTTGGTTGCCCAGCAGCACCGCGAGCACCACCGCACCAAACACGGCCAGAAACAGGCTCAGGGTGAGCGTGCCCACGTACATGCGGCGCAGGCCGTCGCGCGCGAGGGCCCGCTCCTGGTATTCGCGGTTGGCCTCCTGCACGGCGATGGCGTTGGCGATGAGCGCAGGCGGCAAGGGGATGCTGGCCTGCAGGTAGCGCGGCTCTGCGAACAGGCCCATGCTGGGGCTGCTGACCAGCACGAGCACTTTGACGCTCGCGGGGGGCGGCGCGGTGGTGCCAGGTGCAATGTCGTCCAGCCCCTCGATCTGCGTGGTCAGGCGCTGCTCGTGCGCCAGGCGCAATTGCGCCGCGCTGGGGCGCTCGGGGCTCAGCTCGAAGCGCGACTGGCCCACGCTTGCCAAGGGGCGGCCCGCCGCGCTCCACAGCACCACGTCGGTGGCGCCGAGCTGGTCGCGGATGCGCTCGAGCACCAGCCCGGCGGTGGCGTCGGGCACCTGGGCCAGCTGGGCGCTGGCAGCGCGGGTTTTGGCGGCCATGTCGTTGGTCATGGCGTCGAGCGAGACGCGCGCCAGGTTCACGCCCGCGGCGAGCGCGCCTTCGACCTTCACGTCGAACCAGCTCTCGATCGAGCGCGTGACGAACTGGTACGAGACGATGTAGATCAGCAGCCCAGGCACCAGGCCCACGAGGCCGAAAATGCCCGCGAGCTTGAACAGCAGCCGGCTGCCAAAGCGCTTGCGGCGCAGCCGCAGGCCCAGCCGCGCGACCATCCACACAAGCACGAGCAGCAGCAGCACGGCCACGAGCACGTTGAGCCCGAACAGCCAGGGGTAATGGCGCTCGTACAGATCGCGGTTGTTCGTGGCCAGGGTGAGCAAAAACAGCAGCACCAGGCCGATGGCGACCACGATGGCCAGGCCCACGCCCACCATCCAGCGCACGGCACGCGCCTGCCGCTGGGCCGCACGTACGGAGGCGGAGGCGGCCGAGATTTCCTCAGCGGTGAGGTCGGTGGCGGCGTCCGGCCCGGTCTGCGGCGGCGCTGGCTTGGGTGGGCGGCTCATGGCGCGGCTTCGGGCACGAAGCGCAGGCTGCGCTCGAGTTGCAGGCTCCAGCCCGCCCGGCCCACGGCGCCGATCTGGAAGGGGCGCGGCAGTTGCGACAGGTCGAGCTGGAAGTAAAAGCGCAGCGTATGGCCTGCGCCGACCTCGATCGCGCTGGCATCGGCGATCTTCCAGCGCGCAATGCGGCGCATCGCGGCGAGCGCGTCGGCCAGGTCGTCGAAGCTCTGCCCCAGGGTGACGCCCAGGCCCGAATCGCCGAAGGGCGCGGGCGAGGTGTTCAGGCGCCACTTGCGCGTGAGCGGCTGGTAGCTCAGGCGCAGGTAGCGGCGCGCGTCGGCCACCTCGCGGTCCGACCAGTACCAGCGATCGCGCAGCACCTGCGCCTGCATCACGAAAAACATGGGAATGCCTTTGCGCAGCGCATCTTCGACCAGTTCTGGCAGGGCGAATTGCAGGGTCGCGCTCAGGTACAGCCCGTCTTCGGCACGCTCCACGCGCAGATCTTCGACTTCGCCCGCGGCTTGCTCTGCCCAGGCCTGCCCCTGCAGCAGCAGCGCGCACAGCAGCGCGACGCCCAGGCGCAATGCCCAGCCGGCCCACATGTCATGCCAGGGTTTTTTGGAACAAGGCGTAAAAGAATCCATCGTGGTCATAGGCAAGTTCGTCCAGGCCAGTCTGGGGATTGTCGGGGCCCGAGGGCAGCAAATGCCCGGGCGCGGGCAGCCGCTGTGCGTCTTTGTGGCGCGCAAGAAACATTTGCGCCTGGTCTTCCCCTTCGGCGCGGAATACCGAGCAGGTGCAATACAGCAGCCTGCCGCCGGGGCGCAGCAAGGGCCACAGCGCATCGAGCAGGCGCCGCTGCTGGGCGGCAAGCTGGTCGATGTCTCCGGGGCGGCGCAGCCAGCGCACGTCGGGGTGGCGGCGCACTATGCCCGAGGCGGTGCAGGGCGCGTCGAGCAAGATGGCGTCGAAGGGCAGGCCGGCGCAATGCTTTGGCCACCAGTCCTGCGGGCGCGCGGCGTCGGCCACGAGCACCTGCGCCTGCAGGCCCAACCTGTGCAAATTGGCATGGATGCGTTCGCAGCGCGCCGCATCCACTTCCAGCGCCGTCACCTGCAGCGGCGCGCCGGGCGGCGCGAGTTCGAGCAGGTGCGCGGTCTTGCCGCCGGGCGCGGCGCAGGCGTCGAGCACGCGCAAGGGCTGGAGTTGGGGCTCGGCCAGGTCCAGCCCGTGCAGCAGCAGCGGCGCGGCCAGTTGCGCCCCGGCGTCCTGCACCGAAACCAGCCCCGCGTCGAAACCCGGCAGCTTGTGCACGGGCACCGGATGGCGCAGCAGCAGAGCGTTTCCGGCGACCGCATAAGCTTCTATATTGATAGCTTGTAGTGCTTGCTGGTACTGCGTCAACGTGCATTTTTGCTTGTTGATGCGCAGCGCCATGGGCGCCGCAGCGTTGTTGGCCTGCAGGATCTGCTGCCAATGCTGCGGATGGTCTTTTTGCAGGCGCTGCACCCACCACGGCGGATGGTTCCAGCGCGCCAGCGGATCGGCGTCGGTCGCGGCCACCAATGCGGCACGTTCACGCAAAAAGCGGCGCAGACAGGCGTTGAGGAAGCCCGCGTGCGCGCGCGTGGCGGGGTGGTGTTTCGCGGCTTCGACGGCCTGGTGCAGCAGGGTGTGCGGCGCGTAAGGGGCGGCGCCCTCCTGCCAGCCCAGGGCCAGCGCCGTGCACAGCAGGGCATCGACCGGCGGCGGCGGCCTGCGTGCGGCCAATTGGCTGCGCAGGGCCTGCGCCCGCCCGAGCGAGCGCAGCACCTGGTACAGCAGGGCCTGCACGCCAGGGCGCATCTCGGGCGCCACGGCGGCGAGCACCGCCGTGCCCGAGCGGCCCGCCATGATGTCTTGCAGCGCGGCGGCGACGGCGCCCAGCTGCTGCCACAAGGCGACGCCGGGAACGTCGGGCACGTGCGCGCGCGGGCTCTGGGGCGCACCAGCCTGTGCGCCTGCAGGCGCGGGCACGGGGGAACGTGGGCGCGCGGGCGCGTGCGATCGTTTGCCGGCGTTCATGGCTTGCCTTGCGAAAGGCTCCACTCCAGCGCGCGCGCCGCCTTGAAGCCAAACATCCATGCCAGCAGCAGCGCGGGGAACTGCGCGATCGCCGCGTTGTAATGCTGCACCGCGGTGTTGAACTGTTGCAAGCTGGCGCTGCTGCGCATCTGTTCTTCTTCCCAGCGCTGGAGCCAGAGCGCGCGTGGGCCGGTGCTGGCGCCCGCAGGCGCGCCCCCACCGTAGCCCTCGGCTTTTTCTGGCAGCTCGTGCAAAGCCGCGCCCCAGGCCGCGCCCAGCACCTGCGCAGCCGTGGCGAGCGCCGCGATTTCCGCGGCATGCAAGGGCGCGGCGCGCGCGGCGGCCAGGCAAATGCCGAACTGCGCCGCTGCGGCCTTCAGCACGGCCTGCGCGGGCATGGCTTCGCAGGGAGGATTGGCGGCGCCGAATTCATCCAGCAAGGCCAGGAGGCGAGCGCCGTGCGCTGCGATGCCGGCAAATGCCTGCGCCACGCCCGCGCGCAGGCGCACGAGGCGGTTGTAGGCGCCAACGGCCCAAAACAGCAAGGCGGCCGCGGCCAGCCAGAACAGCGGGGACAAGGCCATGGGTACAGGCTTGGAGTGGGGGCTGCGCGCCTGAAAAAACGCCCCCGCCCGGCGAAAAACCTTGGGACGGGGGCGCAGTGGCGCTGTAGTGCGGCCCGCGCTCAGTCTGCAGAGGCGTCGCTGCCGCTGGTGCTTTCAGCCTCGGGCACAGCGTGCGCCGCGGCCTCCAGCTCGGCGGCCTCGGCCTCGGCGATGGCGCGCCGCTCGGCCTCGTCCATGGCGTCCTTGGCCTTGCGCGCGTGGTGGTACGCAAAGCCCGTACCGGCAGGGATCAGGCGGCCCACGATGACGTTTTCCTTCAGGCCGCGCAGCTCGTCGCGCTTGCCCATGATGGCCGCCTCGGTGAGCACGCGCGTGGTCTCCTGGAACGAAGCCGCGGAAATGAAGGAATCCGTCGAGAGCGAGGCTTTGGTGATGCCCAGCAGCACGTTGGTGAAGGTGGCCGGAATCTTGCCCTCGGCCTGCAGCGCCTCGTTGGTGTTGAGGATTTCGGAGCGCTCGACCTGCTCGCCCGCGATGTAGTTAGACTCGCCAGGGTTGTCCACCACGACGCGGCGCAGCATCTGGCGCACGATCACCTCGATGTGCTTGTCGTTGATCTTCACGCCCTGCAAGCGGTAAACGTCCTGCACCTCATCGACGATGTAGCGCGCGAGCTCTTCGATGCCGAGCAGGCGCAGGATGTCCTGCGGATCGGCCGGGCCATCGACGATGAGCTCGCCGCGGTTCACCACCTGGCCTTCGTGCACGAGGATGTTCTTCTCTTTGGGGATAAGCTCCTCCCACACCTTGCCGTCGGGGTCGGTGATCTGCAGGCGGATCTTGCCCTTGGTTTCCTTGCCGAAGGACACGGTGCCGGTGAGTTCGGCCAGCGTGCCCTTGTCCTTGGGCGTACGCGCTTCGAACAGTTCGGCCACGCGCGGCAAGCCGCCGGTGATGTCGCGCGTCTTCTGGCCTTCGACCGGGATGCGCGCCAGCACTTCGCCGGGGCCCACGTCCTGGCCATCGCGCACCTGGATCAGCGCGCCCACCTGGAAGCCAATGGTCACCGTGTGGTCGGTGCCCGGAATCTTGACCTCGTTGCCGGCCGCATCCAGCAGCTTGACCAGCGGACGCACGACCTTGGCCGCACCGCGGCGCTTGGGGTCGATCACCACCAGGGTCGAGAGGCCCGTGACCTCATCGACCTGCTTGGCCACCGTGAGGCCTTCCTCGACGTTCTCGAATTTCACGCGGCCGGCGAATTCCGTGATGATGGGGCGCGTGAGCGGGTCCCAGTTGGCAAGCACGGTGCCGGCCTTCACGGTCTGGTCGGGCTTGACGGTCAGCACCGCGCCGTAGGGCACCTTGTGGCGCTCGCGCTCGCGGCCGTGTTCGTCCTGGATGATGATTTCGCCCGAACGCGCGATCACCACGAGCTCGCCCTTGGTGTTGCTCACGTAGCGCATGGTGGTGTTGAAGCCGATGATGCCGTTGGACTTGGCTTCGACGCTCGAGGCCACCGCGGCGCGCGAGGCGGCGCCGCCGATGTGGAAGGTGCGCATGGTCAGCTGCGTGCCAGGCTCACCGATCGACTGCGCGGCGATCACGCCCACGGCTTCGCCGAGGTTGATCAGGCCGCCGCGGCCCAGGTCGCGGCCGTAGCAGCGCGCGCACAGGCCGTAGCGCGTCTCGCAGGTCAGCGCCGTGCGCACCTTGACTTCATCGACGCCCGCGGCTTCGATCTCTTCGATCAGGGTTTCGTCCAGCACCTGGCCGGCCGGCACGAGCACGGCCTGGGTTTCGGGGTGCAGCACGTCTTCGGCCGCGGTGCGGCCCAGAATGCGCTCGCGCAGCGATTCGATGACCTCACCGCCTTCGACGATGGCGCGCATGAGCGAGCCGTTGGCCGTGCCGCAGTCGTCTTCGGTCACCACCAGGTCTTGCGTGACATCGACCAGGCGGCGCGTGAGGTAGCCGGAGTTGGCCGTCTTGAGCGCCGTGTCGGCCAGACCCTTGCGCGCGCCGTGCGTGGAGATGAAGTACTGCAGCACGTTCAGGCCTTCGCGGAAGTTGGCCGTGATCGGCGTCTCGATGATCGAGCCGTCGGGCTTGGCCATCAGCCCGCGCATGCCGGCGAGCTGGCGGATCTGCGCCGCCGAGCCGCGCGCGCCCGAGTCGGCCATCATATAGATGGAGTTGAACGACTCCTGATCGACTTCCTTGCCGTGGCGGTCCACGACCTTTTGCTTGGCCAGCTGCTGCATCATGACCTTGGAGACCTCGTCGCCGGCCTTGCCCCAGATGTCCACGACCTTGTTGTAGCGCTCGCCCGCCGTGACCAGGCCCGAGGCGTACTGCTGGGCAATTTCCTTCACCTCGGCCTCGGCGCGCTCGAGGATCGCGGCCTTCTGCGGCGGCACCAGCATGTCGTCGATGCAGATCGACATGCCGGCCTGCGTTGCCAGGCGGAAGCCGTTTTGCAGCAGCTTGTCGGCAAACACCACGGTTTCCTTCAGACCGCACTTGCGGAAGGAGACGTTGATGAGCCTGGAGATTTCCTTTTTCTTGAGCGCCTTGTTGAGGTGCTCGAAAGGCAGGCCCTTGGGCAGGATTTCCGACAGCAACGCGCGCCCTACGGTGGTGGCCACGAGTTTGACTTCGGGCTCGAATTCGCTGGTTTCCTTGTTCTTGTGCCACTCGGTGATGCGCACGTTCACGCGCGAGGCAAGCTCGACTTCGCCCGCGTCGAAGGCGCGTTGCACTTCGCCTATGTCGGCAAAGATCAAGCCCTCGCCCTTGGCGTTGATGCGGTCGCGGGTGGCGTAATAAAGGCCCAGCACCACGTCCTGCGAGGGCACGATGGAGGGCTCGCCCGAAGCCGGGAAGAGCACGTTGTTGGAGGCGAGCATGAGCACGCGCGCCTCCATCTGCGCCTCGACCGACAGCGGCACGTGCACGGCCATCTGGTCGCCGTCGAAGTCGGCGTTGAAGGCTGCGCAGACCAGCGGGTGCAGCTGGATCGCCTTGCCCTCGATCAGGATGGGCTCGAAGGCCTGGATGCCCAGGCGGTGCAGCGTGGGCGCGCGGTTGAGCAGCACCGGGTGCTCTTTGATCACCTCTTCGAGGATGTCCCAGACCACGGGCGTGCCGGATTCGACCTCTTTCTTCGCCGCCTTGATGGTCGTCGCGATGCCCATGGCTTCGAGGCGCGAGAAGATGAAGGGCTTGAACAGCTCCAGCGCCATGAGCTTGGGCAGGCCGCACTGGTGCAGCTTGAGCGTGGGGCCCACGGTGATCACCGAGCGGCCCGAATAATCGACGCGCTTGCCCAGCAGGTTCTGGCGGAAGCGCCCGCCCTTGCCCTTGATCATGTCGGCAAGCGACTTGAGCGCGCGTTTGTTCGCCCCCGTCATGGCCTTGCCGCGGCGGCCGTTGTCGAGCAGACTGTCCACAGCTTCTTGCAACATGCGCTTTTCGTTGCGCGCAATGATTTCCGGCGCCTTGAGCTCGAGCAGGCGGCGCAGGCGGCTGTTGCGGTTGATGACGCGGCGGTACAGGTCGTTCAAGTCCGACGTGGCAAAGCGGCCGCCGTCGAGCGGCACCAGCGGACGCAGGTCGGGCGGCAGCACGGGCAGCACCTCGAGCACCATCCAGCCGGGCTTGATGCCGGATTTTTTGAACGCTTCGAGCACCTTGAGGCGCTTGGCGTTCTTTTTGACCTTGGCTTCGGAGCCGGTCAGGTCGCCGCGCAGCCTTTCGATTTCGGCCTCGATATCTATCGATTCGAGCAGATCCTTGATGCCCTCGGCGCCCATCTTGGCAACGAACTCGTCACCGAATTCCTTGCGCTTGGCCTCATAGTCGTCCTCGCTCATGATGCCGAACTTCTTGAGCGGCGTCATGCCGGGGTCGGTGACGACATAGGCTTCGAAATACAGCACGCGCTCGATGTCGCGCAGCGTCATATCGAGCACCAGACCGAGGCGGCTGGGCAGCGACAGCAATACGTAATCCAACCAGTACAGCACA
>CAVPUD010000146.1:0-6659 GCA_963708545.1 uncultured beta proteobacterium
CGCTGCGCCCGCTGCTGACGCATCCGCTGCTCCCGCCGCCGACGCATCCGCTGCCAAGTAAGCACGGTACAGAGGGCAGACTGCGCTCTAAGGGGATGCAGTCTGCTGGGCGGCAATTCGATTGCCGCCATAAAAAACCGCTTCAATGTATGAAGCGGTTTTTTTATGCGCGAACGCTGCGCGAGCGCTCTTTGGTGCCGGCAGATGATTTAGGGGCCAGCGGCCCCAAAGCAGCAAAAGGGCGCACCGGCGGCGCGCCCTCTTTGCCTTCCTATGTGGACTTCAGCGCAGGTCGTCGGCCAGCACCTTCAGGATGCGCTCCGCGTTGGCAGAGGATTCGGGGGCGCCGGTTTCGTTCAGCACGGACACGGTGCTGGTGTTGCCTTCGGCCTGTACGCGGATACGGTACTTGAGCGGCGGCGCGGCATCTGAGCCGCCAAATATTTTGCCGAAAAAGCCCGGCTCCTTCTTCTCGGCGGTGGGTGCGACATAGCGCACGAAATACAGCCCTTCATTGCGGTTGCGGTCTTCGACCGTGAAGCCCGTGCGGTCGAGCGCGAGGCCGACGCGGCGCCAGGCGCGGTCGAAACCTTCGTTGAGCTGCACCACGGGCGCGCCGTTGACGGTAGCCAGGCGCGCCATCGATGCCTTGGGCGCGGGTGCAGCGGCCACGGCCTTGGCTTGTTCCTGACTCACACCGAGCTTAACCATCAGGCGGCGCAAAAATTCGGCTTCGAGCTCCGGGTCGGACTTGCGCGGCTGCCAGACGGTGGAGTCCTTGGTGGAGCTCGCATAAACCTCTTCCATGCCGCGGTGGGTGATGTAGATCTCGGTGCCGCCTGCAGCGTTGCGTTCGAGGCGGGTGCGGAATTTGTCGCGCTCGCCGGTGGAGTAGAGCGAGTCGAACACTTTGCCTATCGTGGAGCGGATGAAGTCCTGCGGAATCTTGGCGCGGTTTTCGGCCCAGTCGGTTTCCATGATGCCGAGTTCGGGCTGATCGATCACGAGGTTGAAGCCGTTTTCCTGCCAGAAACTGCGCACGGGCTCCCAGAGCTTGTCGGCTGGGCGATCGACGACGAGCCAGCGCCGCTCGCCATCACGCTCGATGCGCACGTCGGCGATCTGCGCCACCGCGGTCTTGGATTCGGCCTCGGCCTTGCTTGTGGTCTTGCCCGCTTCGAACGCTGCCGCAGAAACGGGCCCGCCCGGCACCACGTAGCGGCTTTCTTGCGACAGCTGGGTCAGGTCGGGCGGCACTTCGAGCGTCGATGCCTTGGTGGCGCTTTTGTAATCGACTTTGTCGCTCTCCAAAACAGAGCATGCGGACAAGGCCAGGGCAAGGCCCAGCAGGCCGCAACGTGCAGAATGGTTCACGCGGGAATCCTCTGAGAATCTTGGATGGTGGTGCTTACAGCAGGCCGCTGGCGCGCAGCGCGGCCTCGACCTGCGCTTCGTAGGCAGGCTGCAGCGGCGTCATGGGCAGGCGCAGCGTGGCGCCACACAAGCCCATGCGTGCCATGGCCCATTTGACCGGGATGGGGTTGGCCTCGACGAACAATTGCTTGTGCACAGGCATCAAGCGGAACTGGACTTCCATGGCGCGGCGCACGTCGCCGGCGAGTGCGGCGGCGCAGAGTTCACGCATCAGGCGCGGCGCCACATTGGCCGTGACGCTGATGTTGCCGTGGCCGCCGCAGAGCATGAGCGCGACGGCCGTCGGGTCGTCGCCCGAATACACGCCAAAGCCTTGCGGCACCTCGCGGATCAGCCACTGTGCGCGTTCGATGTTGCCCGTGGCTTCCTTGATGCCAATGATGCCCGGCACCTGGGCCAGGCGCAGCACGGTGTCGTGCTGCATGTCCGCCACGGTGCGGCCGGGCACGTTGTAGAGGATGATGGGCAGGTCGCCCACGGCCTCGGCGATGGCCTTGAAGTGGCGGTATTGGCCTTCCTGCGTGGGCTTGTTGTAGTAGGGCACGACCTGCAGCTGGCTGTCGGCCCCGACTTTTTTGGCGAAGCGTGCGAGTTCGATCGCTTCGGCGGTGGAGTTGGCGCCGCAGCCTGCCATGATGGGCACGCGCTTGGCGGCTTGCTCGACCGCGACGCGGATGATTTCGCAGTGCTCTTCGACGTTCACAGTGGGCGATTCGCCCGTGGTGCCGACCACGCTGATGCAGTCGGTGCCTTCGGCAATGTGCCAGTCTATGAGTTTGCGCAGCGTGGCGTAGTCCACGCTGCCGTCTTCGTGCATGGGGGTGACGAGGGCGACGATGCTGCCGGTGAGGGAGACGCGAGAGGAGGTCATGTCCGCAAGTGGAATCAGGAATGGGGCATTCTAACGATATGAACCCGTTGGAGCTCTGTGGGCGCACGCAGCTCCTTGCGCGCGCCCGAGGACGGCGGCGAACATGCCGAACATGGGCGGACTTCCGCGCCCAATCAAGAGAGCAAGGTCGGCAGCGTCTGTGCCGCGGTGCCGCGCAGTACCAGGTGGGCGACGCCGTCGAGCTCGCTCGCGTGCGGATTGACCACGACCACCTTGGCGCCGGCTTGGCGTGCCTGGTGCGCGAGCCCTGCGGCCGGATAGACCTCGCCCGAGGTGCCGACCACGAGCATCAAGGCGCAGCGCTGCGCGGCCTGCTCGGCGGCGTGCAGCGTGGCCGGGGGCAGCATCTCGCCGAACCACACGACGTCGGGGCGCAGCATGTTGCCGCAATCGGGACAGCGCGGCGGACTGTCTGCCTGCGCGCGCTCGGGCGCGCAGACGCGGCCGCTGTGGCGCGCATGAAAGCACAGGTCGAGCCAGCGGTCTTGAAAGATGTTGCCGTGCAGTGCCAAGGCGTCGGTGCTGCCGGCTTTTTGGTGCAGGCCATCGACGTTTTGCGTGATCACCGTGAGGCGACCCGGGTGGCGCTGCTGGTAGGCGGCGATGGCGTAGTGGCCGGCGTTGGGCTCGACCTGGGCCATGGCGGCACGGCGCTCGGCGTACCAGTTCCAGACGAGCTCGGGCTGGGCGCGAAAGCCTTCTTCGGTGGCGAGCTCGGCGGGGTTGAAGCGCGCCCACAGGCCGGTCTGCGCGTCGCGGAACGTGGGGATGCCCGATTCGGCGCTCATGCCAGCGCCGGTCAGCACGGCGACGTGTTCTGCTGCCTGCAGCCAGGCTCGCACTTGCGCAAAGTCGGGGGTAGAGTCGGGAAACGGTCATGGCAAGTGGGCTATGGGAAAAGAGGCAAGGCAAAAAGGCCGATGACCGAAACGGGCCGGAAAGACGCTCAACCAGCTGCAGCCATCGGTGCATGGTGTATCACATCTTGCGTCGCCGCGGCAATCCCGCGCACCACGTCGCCGACCACGATCACCGCGGGGCTGGCGAGGCCCTGCTCGGCAATGGTGGCCGGCAGCGTGGCCAGGGTGGCGGTGGCGTGGCGCTGCGAGGGCAGGCTTGCGTGCTCGATGACGGCCACGGGCGTGTGCGCAGGCAGGCCGGCCAGCAAGCCCTGCGCGATCTCGCCGGCGTGGCGCATGCCCATGTAGATCACGAGTGTGAGGCGCGCCGCATGCGCGGTGTGCGCGAGCAGGGGCCAGTCCACTCCCGGGGCGCCGGGCTGGGCGTGGCCGGTGACGAAGAGCACGCCGTGCGCGTGTGCGCGGTGCGTGAGCGGCGCGCCCAGCGCCGTCATGCCCGCGAGCCCGGCGGTGATGCCGTTGACCACCGCTACCGGCACGCCTGCGGCGCGCAGGTGCTCGACCTCTTCGCCGCCGCGGCTGAAGATGAACGGGTCGCCGCCCTTGAGGCGCACCACGGTTTCGCCGGCGCGCGCGGCCTGTAGCATGAGCTTTTCGATGAAGGCTTGCGGCGTGCTCTTGCAGCCGCCGCGTTTGCCCACGTGCACGATGCGCGCGCTGGGCGCGGCGTAGGCGAGGATGGCGTCGCTCACCAGGTCATCGACGAGCAGCAGCGTGGCGGCCTGGATGGCCTTGAGCGCCTTGAGCGTGAGCAGCTCCGGATCGCCCGGGCCGGCGCCAACCAGGGTGCAGCTGCCAGGGCAGGGACGGGCCGAGGGGACGATGTTTTCGTTCATGGCGGGGCCTTGGGGCGGGTTCGGTGGCGGGGGGCTGTTCAGGCGGTGTGGGCAGCGCTGGTTGACGAGTCCACTTTGCGACTGAGTTGCACGATGTATTCCACCTGCTGGGCGAGCGCTGGCGGGACGGGCAGGGCACCGGCCAGCACGGCGCGGGTGTAGTGCGCGGTGCTGGCCACATCGATGCTGCTGGGCAGGCCCGGCACTTCGGGCGCGGTGCCGGGCTGCTGCTCTTGCACAGGCAGGTGCTGGCCGTGCACGAAGGCGTCGTAGCGTGGCGCGCGGCGCGGGTCGGCGCAGACTTCGCCCTCCAGGCCGCGCGAGAGCAGGGCGTTCATGCCGCGCAGTGCGCAGGTGCTGCGCAGCACCTCGAGGTATTCGGGGTGGGTGTAGCTGCCCACCACCAGGCAGGGGCCCGTGCTGGGTGCGATGAGCTTGGCCACGCTGTGGCCGGGGTTGCGCAGGCCCACCACCTCGCGCACCGCGAGCAGGCGCGCAAGGCCAGGCTGCAGCAGTGCCGTGGAAATGTGTGCCAGCGTGCCGTTTGCTATTCTTGCAGGAGCTTCCAGCGCAGGTATGTCGAGCGCAAGCAGCACTTCTTGTGCCGTAGTCCGGCGCGCCTCGGTGCGCATGCCGTGCAGCAATACGGGCAGCCCCTCGCGTGCCAGCAGCAGCGCCAGCAAAGGCGTGAGCACCGGCAGTTTGCGCGCGCCGTTGTAGCTGGGGAGCACGACCAGGGGGCGATCGCTGGCCGGGAAGGCGTTGAGCCGCGCCTCGGTGGCGTCCAGAAAGCCGGCCATTTCGGCTGCAGTTTCACCTTTGATGCGCATGGCCAGGCAGAACGCGCCGATCTCCAGATCGGTGACGTTGCCGTCGAGCACCTGACCGAACAAGTCCGCGGCCTGCTCGCGCGTCAAGGCGCGCGCACCCCGCACGCCGCGGCCGATTTCTTTGAGGTAGTGACTGATGCCCATGGTGTGCATTGTTGCGGAGTTCTGATGAAGGCTGGTTATATAGGAATATGCCTACAGGGCTTTGTGTCATGCCGGCGCAGCGGCGGCGTTGGGCAGGCTGCGGCGCACCAGGCGGCGCAATTGCGGGATGCAGGAGCCGCAGTTGGTGCCGCATCGGAGCTGCTGCTGCAAGGCTGCCAGCCGCCCTTCCGCGCTGCCGTGGCAGGCGGCGAGGCAGGACAGGATGGCGTCTTCGCGCACGTTGAAGCAGGTGCAGACCTGGGGGCTGGCGGCGGCCAGGGTGATGGGTGCGTGGGCGCCGGGGGCCAGCAGCAGGCGGCCGTAGGGCTGGGCGGGCAGGGCGTCCTGCAGCAGCGGGCGCAGCCAGGTTTCGGCGCGGGTGTCGCCCGCCAGCACGAAGGCCTGCAGCAGCATGTCGTCGCCGGACGGGGCGAGTCGCATGGTGCGGCGCTGGGCGGTCTTGCGGTCGGCATAGCGCAGCGCGGGCGCATCGGCGAGCCCGAGCAACTGTTCGATCTGGGTCAGCACGGCGTCGGGCGGGGCTACGGGGGCGGCGGCGCGCAGCAAGACCCCGCTGCGCTCGCGCCCGAAGGGGACGCAGGCGGCAAAAGCGAACTGCGGCATCAGTGCGCGCAGCGCCGTGTGGGTGGTGAGAGCTTCATCCTCTGGCAGCCAGGCCATGGCGAACAGTGACCAGGGCAATGCGGTTTTTGTGATGCGCACGGCGCTGTGCTTGAACTCCGGCTGTTTGGAGCGGGGGCACAGCGCCGCGCCGGTGAGGCCATTGACGCCGCTGCCCGGACTGCCGCTGCCGCCAAGAAACTCCGCGCCCCAGTGCATGGCCATGAAGGCCTGGCCGGGCGCTAGGGCGTCGCTGGGCTGCACGGGGGCGATGAGGCTGCCGCGGCGGCTGGCCACGTGCACCAGATCGCCCGGTTGCAGGCCGTGGCGCGCGAGGTCCTGGGGGTGCAGCTCGAGTGCGGGCTCGGGGACATGGCCGAACAGCCGGCCCAGCGTGCCCGTGCGCGTCATGCCATGCCATTGGTCACGCAGGCGCCCGGTGGTGAGCGCCAGCGGGTAGCGTGCATCGCGCGGTTCGGCCACGGGCTGGTAGGGCTGCGCGTCGAAGCGGGCACGCCCGTCGGTGGTGGGAAAGATGCCGTCCGCGTACAGCCGCGCCGCGCCGGAGCTTGCGCCCGCGGGGCAGGGCCATTGGGCGGGCGCGAGTTCCAGCGCGGCGTAGCTCAGGCCGGTAATGTCCAGGTCGCGCCCGCGCGTGGCGGCGCGGTGCTCGTTCCAGATCGATTCGGGATGGGGGTAGGGAAAGAGCGTTGCCCGTCCGGGGCGCAGCAGGGCTTCGAGGCGGTGCGCAAAGTCCACGGCGATGGCCCAGTCGTGGCGCGGGCCATTGTCGGGGCCATTGTCGGCGGGGTCGGTGGAGCGCGGCGGCGGCACGGCGGCGCGCACGCGCGAGATGCGGCGCTCGCTGTTGGTCACGGTGCCCTCTTTTTCGCCCCAGGTGGTGGCGGGCAGCAGCAGGTCGGCGAAGTCGCAGGTGGCGGCGGTGGCGAAAACCTCTTGCACCACCACGAACTCGGCACGC
>CAVPUD010000147.1:0-22113 GCA_963708545.1 uncultured beta proteobacterium
ATGAAAGGGACTTCCCCGTCCCGGGTGATCCGCGCAGTTGCGGGGTACGGCATCCAGGTGCCACGATGGGAAGTTCGAACTCTCATCAACTCACTCGTTTGTTGGAAGGGGAAGTCCCATGGCAATCGTATCCGTTGGCATCGATCTGGCAAAGAACGTTTTTGCCGTTCACGGCGTGGATGAATCGGGCAAGCCCGCACTGGTGCGCCCCAATGTACCGCGCGCCAAACTGCTCGAACTCATCGCCGCGCTGCCCCCGTGCCTGATCGGCATGGAGGCCTGCTCCGGTGCCCACCACTGGGCGCGCGAGTTTGCGAAGTTTGGCCACACCGTGCGCCTGATGGCGCCCAAGTTCGTCATCCCTTACCGCCTCTCGGGCAAGCGCGGCAAGAACGATGCGGCCGACGCGGCCGCCATCTGCGAAGCCGTCACCCGCCCCAACATGCGCTTCGTGCCCGTCAAGAGCACCGAGCAACAAGGCCAACTGCTCGTGCACCGCGCGCGCCAGGGCTTCGTGGAACAACGCACCGCCACGCTCAACCGCATCCGCGGCCTGCTCTCGGAGCTGGGCATCGTCTTGCCGCTCAAGGCCGCCGTCGTGCGCCGCGAGGCCATGGCACAGCTGGAGGATTTACCCGGGTGGGCCAACACCGTGATCGGAGATCTGCTGAGCGAGGTCACCCGGCTCGATGAGCGCATCGCGCAGTACGACCAGCACATCCGCACCATGGCGCGCCAAAGCACCGATGCCCAGCGCCTGATGCAGTTGTGGGCGTGGGTGAGACCACGGCCACCGCGCTCCTGAGCACGATTGGCAACGGACGGGATTTCAAATGTGGGCGCCAGCTGTGTGCCTGGCTGGGCCTGGTCCCCGGGCAGTACAGCTCGGGCGGCAAGCAGCGCCTGGGGCGCATCACCAAAGCCGGTGACCCGTATCTGCGCAGCTTGCTGGTGTTGGGTGCCCGAGCGGTGCTTGTGGCAGCCAAGAACAAAACCGACACCATCAGCCGTTGGGCGATGAGCTTGGCGCAGCGCCGTGGTTACTGGAAGGCGGTGGTCGCCATCGCCGCGAAGAACGCCCGCCTGTGCTGGGCGGTGCTCAGCCGGGGCGAAGCATTCAGGTTGCCGGCCTGAACGTCATCGCATCGCGAGAGAGAAAACGTCAGAAGGTTTGATTCCCCCACCACCGCGTGCAGCCAGCGTGTTTGATGAGTCAAGGTTGGACCTGCGCGGGGCGTGACCGTCCAGGGCGGGTGGCAACACCGGCCATCCTCGGCTAACGAATGGGTCCCCCGCGTGCGTCTTTCATCAGGGTCCGCTGCAAATCAATGCAGCATCGATATTGGAATCCGCCCCCAATTCCGATGAACTCATAAAAGAGGAGCTGCTCACGCGCTCTCACTATGCGTCTGAGCCACTTTTTGCTTGAAATCGACAAAACCCCGACCCGCGCCCATGCAAGGGCTCGGCCCGCTCACTCCGGCAAAAACAACGCCACCAAGTCGTTCAAAAAATCAAATCCGCGCGCCGTCGGGCGCACGTGGCCCAGGTCGCGGGTGATCAGGCCCTGGCGCTCGGCCTGCTCCAGCGCCGGGGCGATGGTCGAAAGCGGCAGGCCCGTGCGGTCGCAGTAGTCTTGCAGCGCAAAGCCCGCGCGCAGGCGCAGCGCGTTGAGCATGAATTCGAACGGCAGGTCGGCGCGGCGCACCTCGTCGTCCTGGGCCACGGCCTGGCCGGCGAGCGCCTGCGCGATGTAGCGCTGCGGGTCGCGAAAGCGCACCTGGCGCACGATGCGGTGCGCGAAGCTCAGCTTGCTGTGCGCGCCCGCGCCCAGGCCCAGGTAGTCGCCAAACTGCCAGTAATTGCCGTTGTGCACGCTGGCGTGGCCGGGGCGCGCGTAGGCCGAGACTTCGTAGCGCTGCAGCCCCGCGGTCTGCGTGAGCGCGGTGATGCGGTCGAGCATGGCGTAGGCCAGGTCGTCCTCGGGCAGCGCCGGCGGCGGGTGTTTGGCAAAGTAGGTGTTGGGCTCTATGGTGAGCTGGTAGATGGAGAGGTGCGGCGGCGCAAAGGCAAGCGCAGTGCGCACGTCCTGCTCCAGTTCTGCGAGCGACTGGGCGGGCAGGGCGTACATCAGGTCGAGGTTGAAGTTGTCGAACGCCTGCGCGGCCTCCTGCACGGCGGCCAGGGCTTGTGCGCGGTCGTGCACGCGGCCCAGGGCTTGCAGGTGGTGGTCGGAAAAGCTCTGCACGCCCACCGACAGGCGCGTGACGCCCGCGGCGCGAAAGGCGTGAAAGCGCGCGCGCTCGAAGCTGCCGGGGTTGGCTTCGAGCGTGATCTCGCAGCCCGGCAGCAGCGGCAGCCGCGCGCGGATCGCGCCCAGCAGCGCCTCGATGCGCTCGGGTGCGAACAGGCTGGGCGTGCCGCCGCCGAGAAAGACGCTCGATACCTTGCGCCCCCACACGAGCGGTAGCGCGGCTTCGAGGTCGGCGACGAGCGCGTCGAGGTAGCGCGACTGCAGCGCCTCGGCCTCGGCCCCGCTGGCCGCGAGCGCGTGCGAGTTGAAGTCGCAGTAGGGGCATTTTTGCAGGCACCAGGGCAGGTGCACGTAGAGCGCGAGCGGCGGCAGGCTGGGCAAGTGCAGCACGCCCGGGCGCATGGACTGCCGCAGGTCGCGCGCCGGGGCCGCGGCGGGTTCGGCGGTGTGGGCAGCAGCTGGGTCGGCGCCGCGCTGCGCATCGGACGCAGCCGGGCGGATCGGGATGGTGGGCATGGGGATTTCAGCGCGCGAGCCAGCGCTCGCGCAGCAGCTGCATCATCTGCCGCGCGGCCTGGCCGCGGTGGCTGTGCGCGTTTTTGGCTTCGGGCGGCAGTTCGGCGAAGGTCTTGCCGAGTTCGGGCAGGTACATCACGGGGTCGAAGCCGAAGCCGTGGCTGCCACGCGGCGCTTCGGTGATCTCGCCCGCGGCGCGGCCCACGGCGATCAGCGGCTCGGGGTCTTGCGGGCTGCGCACGGCCACGAGCGTGCTCACGAGCGCGGCGCGCCGGTTGCTGATGCCGCGCATTTGTTCGAGCAGTGCGCGCACGTTGTTCGCGTCGCCCTTTGCGTAGCCGAATTGCGTAGCGTAGTAGGCGGTTTGCACGCCCGGCAGGCCGCCGAAGGCGTCCACGCACAGCCCCGCGTCGTCGGCGAGCGCGGGCAAGCCCGTGTGCTGCGCGGCAAAGCGCGCCTTGGCGAGCGCGTTTTCGACGAAGGTGCAGTGCGGCTCCTCGGCCTCGCCCACGCCGAGCGCGCCCTGCGGCAGCAGATCCACGCCCAGCGGCGCGAGCATGGCTTGCAGTTCGGCGAGCTTGCCGGGATTGTTCGATGCCAACACGATTTTCATGGTCAAAATGGCCTCTAGCCCTTATGTATCAAGCGTTATAAGCTCTCATTCATAGAGCGATTTTTGCTGCAGTGCGAGCAGCTCGCGCAGGCCTTTTTCGGCCAGCGTGAGCATCTGGTCGAGCTGCGCGCGCGTGAACGCCGCGCCCTCGGCCGTGCCCTGCAGCTCGACGAAGGCGCCCGCGGCGGTCATGACCACGTTCATGTCGGTGTCGCAGCGTTGGTCTTCCTCGTATTCGAGGTCGAGCAGCGGCGTGCCCTGCAGCATGCCCACCGACACGGCGGCCACGGCTTCGCGGATGGGCGATTGGCTGAGCTTGCCGCTGGCGAGCAGCTGGTGCACGGCGTCCTGCGCGGCCACCCAGGCGCCAGTGATCGCCGCGGTGCGCGTGCCGCCGTCGGCCTGGATCACGTCGCAGTCGAGCGTGATGGTGCGCTCGCCCAGCAGCCGCAGGTCGAACACCGCGCGCAGCGAGCGCCCGATCAGGCGTTGGATCTCCTGCGTGCGCCCGCTTTGCTTGCCGCGCGCGGCCTCGCGGTCGTTGCGCTGGTGCGTGGCGCGCGGCAGCATGCCGTATTCGGCCGTGACCCAGCCCGCGCCGCTGCCGCGCTGGTGCGGCGGCACCCTGTCTTCGACCGAGGCCGTGCACAGCACGCGCGTGTTGCCGAGTTCGATCAGCACCGAGCCTTCGGCATGCATGGTGTAGTTGCGCGTGATGCGCACGGGGCGCAGCGCGTCGGCGGGGCGTTGGTTGCTGCGGAAAATGGTGCTCATGGGTAATTTTCAGAGAGTGGGGTGATGCAGTGCGGGGTGCAAGGCACCCTGCCAGCCTACCGGGGCGGCGGTCCGTTCACTTGGGGGCGAGGCGCGGGCCGTGCAAGATGCGGCGGCAGGGCAATGGCTTCAGCGGCGGCGCTCGGCGGAGCGGCGGATGGCCTCGTTGATCTCGGCGATCGAGCGCTCGATCATCGCTTCGTCGAGCTCGCCCAGCAAGGCGTCTTCCAGTGCATCGGGCGGCCCGGCCTGGATGGTGGAGGCAAAGGCGCCTTCGCCGATGCTGTCGGTGGAAATGCCCATGGAAGACGGGAAGTCGTCGGGCGTTTCCCATTCGAGCGCGAGCGCGGTGACGTTGTCGCTGGCCGCGCCCGCCTTGCGCAACGCGTCTTCGACGAGGTCGGGCACGGCATGTTCCACGGTTTGCTGGCCCAGGCGCTGCGCGATGGTGTCGTCGTCGAGCGCACTCCACAAGCCGTCCGAGCACAGCAAGATGCGGTCGCCCTGCGCCAATGTCACCGGGCCGCCGAGGTCGAAGACCGGCTTGAGCGGCGAGCCCAGGCAGGTGAACAGCAGGTTGCGGTTTGCATACTTGGACTGCGCGGGCGGGCCGTCGAGCAGCGCGTGGTAGGAATGATCGTGCGTGCGCGCCGCAATGGCGCCGCCGCGCACCAGGTACAGGCGCGAGTCGCCACAGTGAATCCAGAACGCCGCGCCCCCCTGCAGCACGGCAGCAACCAGCGTGGTGCGCGGCACGTCGGGCAGCAGCTTGTCGTTGGCATAGCGCAGGACTTGATGGTGCGCCGCCAGCAGCGCAGAAGACAAAAACGCCGGCACGTCCTGGAGCTGCGGCGTGGCCTGGCTCTGGAACAGGTGGGAGACGGTTTGCAGCGCAATCTGCGCCGCTACCTCGCCTTCGGGGTGGCCGCCCATGCCGTCGGCGAGCAGAAAAAGGCTGGACTCGCGCGTGTAGCAGTAGCCCATGCGGTCTTCGTTCTTCGCGCGGCCGCCGCGACGGCTGACCTGGAATACGGAGAATTTCATTGCGGTTTGGCGCCGGCGGGGGCCTGCGCGGCGGGTTTTTTGGTGTCCGACTTCATGAGTTGCAGGCGCATTTTTTCGGAAACTGACAGCTTGGTGTAGCGCCGCTCGCCCTCGCGGCTCAGGGCTTTTTGCAGCGCAAACACGGACTGCGGGCGCGACAGCGGGTCCAGCGCCATGCACCACTCGACGATTTCGATCAGGCTGTCCGAATACACGCCGCGCAATTTGGTCAGCGCCTGCGCAATGCGGTCTTTGTCGTTGCGCTGCGGCGCCTCGCTCGGGGGGTGGCCCTGCATGCAGGCATAGATGCAGGCGCCGATGGCGTAAATGTCCGTCCACGGCCCCATGCTGCTGTCGCGCCGGTACATCTCGGGCGCGGCGAAACCGGGGGTGTACATGGGACGGATGAAGTTGCCCTCTTTGGACAGCACCTCGCGCGCCGCGCCAAAGTCGATCAACACCGCCTTGTCGTCGTCGGTGATGAAAATGTTGGCCGGCTTGATGTCCAGGTGCAGCATCTTGTGCTGGTGCACGATGCGCAGGCCGCGCAGCACTTCATCGAACAGCGAGCGTATGGTCGATTCGCGGAACACCTTGGGTTGCTTGAGCTCGCGCGCGGTGACGATGAAGTCCTGCAAGGTTGCGCCTTCCAGGTAATTCATCACCATGTAAACCGTTTCGTTCTCACGAAAGAAGTTGAGCACGCTGACCACCGCGGGGTGCGCAATCTGCGCGAGCGAGCGCCCTTCCTCGAAAAAGCTCTTGAGGCCCAGCCGGTACAGCGAGAGTTTTTCGGGCGGCACCTGGGGCAGCAACTCGCCCGGCGCGCGCGTGACCAGCGAAGAGGGCAGATACTCCTTGATCGCCACCTGCTGGCCTTCGGCGTCCTGGGCCAGATACACCACGCCAAAGCCCCCTGAGGACAAGTGGCGCAGCAGGCGGTAGCCGCCTAGGGTGGTGCCCGACGGTAAGGGGGCCGGCTTGATTTTGGACATGGTGCGCGCAAGGGCTCGGGATCGGGGCGTGGAACCAGGATAATCGCCCGATCACCAAGCAAGCCATCAAAGTCTCATGCCAGTTTACAGTATGACCGGATACGCCAGCGTGCAGCACCGCCCTGGCGCCACGGAGAGCGAAACCGAGCCTGCGGCTTTGCCCAAGCGCGGGCTGGGGCTGGAGATTCGCGCCGTCAACAGCCGCTTTCTCGACCTGAGTTTTCGCCTGCCCGACGAGTTGCGCGCGGCCGAGCCCGCGTTGCGCAGCCTGCTCACAGCCCAGCTCAAACGCGGCAAGATCGAAGTGCGCGCCGCGCTCGAAAGCAGCGACGGCGTGGACTTGCCAGACCTTTCGCCGCGCCTGCTGCAGCGCCTCAGCGTGTTGCAAGATGGCATACGCGCATGGCTGCCGCAGGCTGCGCCCCTGAGCGTCGCCGAGGCCATGCGCCTGACCGCCAACGCCGGCACACAGGCACAAGACTGGGGCTCCATTGTGGCCGAGCTCGCGCAGCAGGCACTCGACGCCCTGCGCGCGGCGCGTGCGCGCGAGGGCGAGCGCCTGGCCGCCATGCTGCGCGACCGGCTCGTGCAGTTGCGCGCGCTCGCGCTGCAGGCGCAACCGCTCGTGCCCCAGCTCGTGCAACAGCAGCGCCAGCGCTTTCTCGAGCGCTGGCAAGAGGCCCTGGCCCTGGCCGCAGGCAGCACCCCGCCCGAGGCAGCGCGCGAGCGCGCGCTCACCGAGGCGACGGCTTTTGCGCTGCGCATCGACGTGGCCGAGGAGCTCACGCGCCTGAACGCGCACCTCGACGAGATCGAGCGCCTGCTGGACAAAGGCGGCGAAATCGGCAAGCGCCTCGAATTTCTGATCCAGGAGCTGCACCGCGAAGCCAACACGCTGGGCTCCAAGTCGGCCGCGCTCGAGCTCACGCGCATCAGCGTGGACATGAAGGTGCTGATCGAGCAGATGCGCGAACAGGTGCAGAACCTGGAGTGAGCGACGCACTTTGATGCTATGTATAAAATAGCTATCGGTGTAGATAAATCATGGACTATCCAGGCAATATCATTGTAGTTTCGGCGCCCAGCGGGGCCGGCAAGTCCAGCCTCGTGAAAGCCTTGCTCGAGCTCGACTCGCATGTGCGGCCTTCGGTTTCGCACACCACGCGTGCGCCGCGCGGGCAGGAAAAGCATGGGCGTGAATACTATTTCGTCAGCCCGCAAGAGTTCGACGCCATGGTGCAGGCACAGGCTTTCGTCGAATGGGCCAACGTGCACGGCAACCGCTACGGCACGTCCAAAAAAGCCATCGAGGAGCGCATTGCGCAGGGCGGCGACGTGGTGCTCGAAATCGACTTCCAGGGGGCGATGCAGATTCGTCAGGCATTTGCGCAGGCCGTGCTCATCTTCATCCTGCCGCCCAGCTGGGAAGAATTGCGCTCCCGCTTGGAGCGTCGCGGCGAAGATGCGCCCGAGGTGATAGAAATGCGCTTGAAAAACGCTGCCCAGGAGATGGCGCAGGCGCACAAATTTGACTACGTTATAATCAACGAGCTCTTCGAGCGTGCGCTTTTCGATCTGAAAACCATAGTGCACGCCCAGCGCCTCAAGTACGCCGCCCAGTTGCGCGCCCGTGCCGAGACCTTCCAAGCGCTACACATCATCTGAACACCCCCGGAGAATGCCGATGGCACGCATCACCGTAGAAGACTGCCTGGAAAAAATCCCCAACCGCTTCCAACTCGTGCTCGCCGCCGCGTACCGCGCGCGCATGCTCAGTCAAGGCCATGCGCCGCGCATCGAAAGCCGCAACAAACCCGCGGTCACGGCGCTGCGTGAAATCGCCGCGGGCAAGGTCGGCCTCGAAATGCTGAAAAAAGTCCCCGGATGAGCGTTTCCCTGAGGGAAAGCGCTGGCACTTTTTTGTCATGCAACTATCATAAAAAGCACCGCATCGCGGTGCTTTTTGTTTGCGGGCTGCGCCTGCCCCTCTTTGCGCGCTACATTTGACGGCATGAACGCGGCACTCCCTACTCTTGCGGCAAACCCCGCGCCTGCGGGGGGGGAGGTTGCGGCCACGAACGCCGCGGCCAATGCTGCTGCAGCGAGCTTTGCCGCACTGGTGGACAGCCTCGACTATCTCGACGCCGCGAGCATTGAGCAGGTGCGCAAGGCCTACCGCTTTGCCGACGCGGCGCACCTGGGCCAACTGCGCAACAGCGGCGAGCCCTACATCACCCACCCGATCGCCGTGGCGGCGCTGTGCGCGAGCTGGAAGCTCGACGCACCCGCGCTCATGGCGGCGCTGCTGCACGACGCCATGGAGGACTGCGGCGTCACCAAGGCCGACCTGATCGAGCGCTTCGGGGTCACCGTGGCCGAGTTGGTCGATGGGCTGACCAAGCTCGACAAGCTGCAGTTTCACACGCGCGAGGAAAGCCAGGCCGAGTCGTTTCGCAAGATGCTGCTGGCCATGGCGCGCGACGTGCGCGTGATCCTCATCAAGCTGGCCGACCGCACGCACAACATGCGCACGCTTGCCGACATGCCGCGCAGCAAGTGGCAGCGCATCGCGAGCGAAACCCTCGAAATCTACGCGCCGATCGCGCACCGGCTGGGGCTCAACCAGACCTACCGTGAGTTGCAGGACCTGGCCTTTCGCTACCTGCACCCCTGGCGCTATGCCACGCTGACCAAGGCGGTCAACAAGTCGCGCAACCGACGCCGCGACCTGATCAAGAAAGTGCAGGCCGAGGTCGATGCGGCTTTTTCGCGCATAGGCATGAAGGTGCGCCTGGCCGGCCGTGAAAAAACCCTGTACGCGATCTACCAGAAAATGCAGCTCAAGCACCTGAGCTTCGCGCAGGTGACGGACATTTACGGCTTTCGCGTGATCGTGCCCACGGTCACCGACTGCTACACCGCTTTGGGCGTTTTGCACCAGATGTACAAGCCCGTGCCGGGCAAGTTCAAGGACCATATCGCGATCGCCAAGCTCAACGGCTATCAGTCGCTGCACACCACCGTGGTGGGGCCAGCGGGCCTGAGCATCGAATTTCAGATCCGCACCGAAGAAATGCACGTGGTTGCCGAGGCGGGCGTGGCCGCGCACTGGCTTTACAAGGCGCAAAACGCCGACGGCACTGCGACCGAGCGCCTGGGCACCAAGTGGCTGCAGTCGCTATTGGACATCCAAAACGAAACCCGCGACGCCGCGGAGTTCTGGGACCACGTCAAGGTCGACCTGTTCCCGGATGCCGTTTATGTATTCACGCCCAAGAGCCAGATCATGGCCTTGCCGCGCGGCGCGACGGTGGTTGATTTTGCCTACGCCATCCATAGCAACGTGGGCGACCACGCGACCGCGGCCAAGATCAACGGCGAGCTCGTGCCACTGCGCACCGAGCTCACCAACGGCGACGTGGTCGAGATCATCACGGCGCCGGTGTCCACACCGAATCCGGCCTGGCTCGGCTTCGTGCGCACGGGGCGCGCGCGCTCGAAAATCCGCCACTACCTCAAAACCCTCGCGCAAACCGAATCCGAAGGGCTGGGCGAAAAGCTGCTGACCCAGGCATTGCGCGCCGAGGGCCTGGCGCAGTTGCCGCCGCTCAATGCCGAAACCCAACCGATCTGGGACAAGCTGCTGCGCTTCACCGGCAACCGCACGCGCAGCGAACTCATGACCGACATCGGCCTGGGCAAGCGCATCGCGAGCATCGTCGCCAAGCGGCTGGTGGCGCTGCTGGGCGAAATCGGCCATCGCCCCGACGCCCTGCTCATGAGCCGCGAGCGCTACACCGCGCACGAAAGCCTCTCGCAAGGCGCAATCATGCTCGACGGCAGCGAAAGCGCCTCGGTGCAATACGCGAGTTGCTGCCGCCCCGTGCCGGGCGACGCCATCGTGGGCTACCTGGGCCGCGGTGAAGGCTTGGTGGTGCACAACGCCCACTGCAGCGTGGCCAAGCGCCTGCAGGACAAGGACAGCGAACGCTTCATCGCCGTCGATTGGTCGGACGAGCCCGCGCGCCTGTTCGAGACGGGCGTCGTCGTCACAGTGACCAACGGCAAGGGCGTGCTTGCGCGCGTGGCGGCCGCATTCGCCGGCGCGGAGGTGGACATCATCCACGTGGACATGCCCGACGAAGCCGCGCTCGAAACCACTGAACTGCGCTTTCTCATCGCCGTGCGCGACCAGGCACACCTGGAAGCGGCCCTGCGCAACCTGCGGCGCACACCCGCGGTGCTGCGTGCTGTGCGCATGACGCCGCAGGGATGATGGGGGGCCGTCAGCCGCCCGGGGGCAGCGCCCACGTAGGTGTGAAGCACCGCCTCACGTCACGGACGATCTGGGCAAGCCTTGGGCGCCGGGGCGGTTGCGGCGGGCTTTTCGGGATAGCGTACCTGCAAAATCTCCAGCGTGCGCACGCCGCCTGGCGTGGACAGCTGCACCTCGTCGCCCACACGCGCGCGCAGCAGCGCACGCGCGACGGGTGAAATCCAGCTCACCTGCCCGTGGCTGCTGTCGGCTTCGTCGATGCCGAGGATGGTCACCGTGCGCTCATCCCCCAGGTCATCGATGTAAGTCACCGTAGCGCCAAAGAACACCTGGTCACTGCCCGCGTGCAGCGAGGGATCGACCACCTCGGAGATTTCGAGACGCTTGGTCAGGAAACGGATGCGCCGGTCGATCTCGCGCAGGCGCTTCTTGCCGTAGAGGTAGTCGCCATTTTCTGAGCGGTCGCCGTTGCTCGCGGCCCAGTGCACCACCTCGACGACTTTGGGGCGTTCGTTGGCTATCAAGCCCTGCAGTTCGGCGCGCAGGCGCGCGTAGCCTTGCGGCGTGATGTAGTTTTTACCGCCCGCAGGCAGCGGCGGCAGCGCCAGCTCTTCATCTTCTGGCGCGTCGGTTTCCTTGGTGAAGGCCTTGCTCATGGCGCAAAAAGTGAAAAAGCGAAAGCAGAAAAAGGAAAAGCCCCGCAACCGATGGTGATTGCAGGGCTTGCCCGAATGGTGGTGCGGCTGGCAGGAATCGAACCCACGACCCCTTGGTTCGTAGGAAGGTACGGAGCAAGTTTTGGCATAGTGAGAATTCCGGTCATACGCATCTAATTCATTGACAAACCTAGTGAATTTGGTAATTCACCCCCCTTAGTTCACCCCAGACTGTTACACTCTAGCCCATCATCTTGTTGGGCACATTGTTGGGCACAAATTCAAATGTGCCCCACACCACTAGACAAACAGGAAGGCCCTCAGCAGGCCACACACGGGGCGAACGATGACGACCATTATCCAGCTCACGCCCAATGCCAAGTTCGTCAACACCCTTCAGCACACCCTCTTTGCGCAGGCGCTGCAAATACTCCATAGGGCTTTCCGGGCACACAAGATCATGGTGCTCCGCGTCCTGCCCTGGCCGTACGGCCTCTGCACTCTGCGGCTCGGCTTCAATGCGATGCACAAGCCGCGCATTCGGCGGCACAAGCCCGTGGGGGTCTCGGAGTGGCGATAGCGTGATAACTGGCTCTTTCTCGCTCCGCGTGGCCGAAAACGAGTAGAGGAAATTTCGTTCTCCGCCCACGTATGCGAAGGCGTAGGCAACCAGTTTGCCTCGAACTATCTCGCCTTCCACAAGAACGGGCGGGAGCATCGGGTTCAACTCGCACACAGAACGATTGAACATCTCCCCAAACACCTTCCCCCGCTCAGTGCCGACAGTGAGCTTCAAGGGCATCTCTGCCTGCTTGTAATCGTCAATGTGACCTTCTTCACGGCTAGACCATGTTCCCGTCCATAGGGCATCGTCGTAGTACCAGCTTTGGAACATGTGGTACGTGCTTTGAACCTCTGACGGCAGCTTGCGAAGGTTGGTCAGACTTTCAACCCCGTTAGCCAGAACCCAGACAACAGCCCCACCCACGACACCCCAGACAGTGCGGGACGCCCACACCTTCGCCCACCACGTCGTTTTCGTAGCGCCGACTTGCTGGCGACGACGCCAAGGCAGTTCTGGTTTTGGTTGCATTAGTCCGCCTACCAACTCCAAGTGTTGGGCACAATGTTGAGCACAAATCGGAAAAAGAAAAAGGACTCAGCCCTTGTGAGAGCTAAGTCCTTGATTTTAATGGTGCGGCTGGCAGGAATCGAACCCACGACCCCTTGGTTCGTAGCCAAGTACTCTATCCAGCTGAGCTACAGCCGCGAAGCTTTGCATTGTAGCAGCGAATGGACGATGACGGCAGAAATTCCCGACTTCTATTGCTGGATTTTGTGCGCGGGCTCGGGCGCACGGTTTTCAGCTTTGCGAAGCTGCCGCGACGGTGTCTGTGACCGCTTTCTTCTTTTGGACAAAGGACTGCACTGCGGCGTCGAAGTCTTGGGTCATCAGCCCGAGCACCTGCGCGTGGTTTTCCAGCTCGAGCGCCGCTGCCAGGCTGGGCGCGTCGAGGTTTTGCCACATGAGCCGCTTGGTGTGTGCGGTGGAGTAGGGTGGATTGGCGATGATCTGCTGTGCACACTCAAGCGCGCGCGCCAGCAGCTGCTCGGGCGGCACGAGGCCGCTGAGCAGGCCCGCTTGCAGGGCTTCTTCGGCGGGCATGGGGCGGCCTGTGAGCATCAGCTCGAACGCGCGGCCCGCGCCGATCAGGCGTGGCAGGTGGTAGCTGATGCCGCATTCGCCCGCGGTCAGGCCGATGCGCACGGCGCCAATGTGGAATTGCGTGCGCGCGGTGCCAAAGCGCACGTCGGCCGCGAGCGTCAGCGCCATGCCTGCGCCCACGGCCACGCCATCGACGGCGGCGATCACGGCCGCGTCGCTTGCACGCAGGCGCTGGATCAAGCCGGCGAACGTCTGCTGCAGCCGCATGGCTTGCAGCACGTCCGCTTTATCGAAGGCTTTGTCTTCGACCCACGCTTTGAGGTCTAGCCCGGCGCAAAAATGCTCGCCTTCGCCGTACAGCACCAGTGCGCGCAGCGACCCGTCGGCCAGAATCTGGTCGAAGAGTTGGTGCAGCTCTTGCACCAGCGCCAGATGCAGCGCATTGCGCCGCGCCGGCCGTTGCAGGCGCAAAACGCCGAGCCCTGGCGCGGGCGTGCTGTAGTCGAATTCGCGTGAGGCTTGGTCCATGGTGCGTCTCCTTCGTTTCTCGTCATCTACGAAAGGGCATCTTACGCCATGGTTTTGGAGTCCGCCGGCCGCTTTTTGCGCCAGGGAAAAGCAACACGACTTACGCAAATCGGGGTTAGGCAGGGCGTTCGCCCCATGGCAAAACACCTCGCTGCATCCTTGTTTGCGTAAGTCCAGAGCAAAAAGCCGCACGTCCCAAACGACGGTGCGGCTCTTTGCGGGCGCGATTTTTTGTGATTTTTCTGTCTTCAGCGCGATGCGCTGGTGCCCGGGGCCGGACTCGAACCGGCACGCCTCGCGGCGGGGGATTTTGAGTCCCCTGCGTCTACCAATTTCACCACCCGGGCGGCTAAGCAGTTAAGCGGGAAATTATGGCACAGTTGCGCTTAGAACCTGTTCATAATCCTTTCATGCGTACCTCATGAATGAACAGGTTCTTATGCAACACCCCCCGTATCCGACCATCGAAGACACCGTGGGCCGCACGCCGCTCGTGGCCTTGCAGCGTATCGGTATGCCGGACAATGCCGCGCGCGGCAACATCGTGCTGGCCAAGCTCGAGGGCAATAACCCCGCGGGCTCGGTGAAAGACCGGCCTGCGCTCTCGATGATCCGCCGCGCCGAGGAGCGCGGCGAAATCCGCCCCGGCGACACGCTGATCGAGGCCACCTCGGGCAACACCGGCATCGCGCTGGCCATGGCCGCGGCCATCAAGGGCTACCGCATGGTGCTCGTGATGCCCGAAGACCTCTCGATCGAACGCGCGCAGACCATGAAGGCGTTTGGCGCCGAGCTCGTGCTCACGCCCAAGAGCGGTGGCATGGAATACGCGCGCGACCTCGCCGAAGCGATGCAAAAGCGCGGCGAGGGCAAGGTGCTCGACCAGTTTGCCAACCCCGACAACCCGCGCAGCCACTACGAGACCACGGGGCCCGAGCTGTGGGAGCAGACGGGTGGGCGCATCACGCATTTCGTGAGCGCCATGGGCACCACGGGCACCATCACGGGCGTGGCGCGTTTCCTCAAAGAAAAAAATCCCGCGATCCAAATCATCGGCGCGCAGCCGCAGGAGGGCGCGCGCATTCCGGGCATACGCAAGTGGCCCAAGGAATATTTGCCGAAAATTTACGACCCCAGTCTGGTCGATGAACTGATCTACGTCGGCCAGGACGACGCCGAGGACATGTGCCGACGCCTCGCGCGCGAGGAGGGCATTTTTGCGGGCATTTCGGCGGCCGGGGCGTGCTGGGCGGCGCAGCAGATCAGCGCGCGCGTGCAGCAGGCGACGGTGGTGTTCGTGGTTTGCGACCGCGGCGACCGCTATCTTTCCACGGGCGTGTTCCCGGTTTGACGCCGGACGGTGCTTTTCGAGAATGAATCAACGCAAGGACTTTTCTGCCGAGCCCGACAAGGCCCACACCCCCATGATGCAGCAGTACCTGGCCCTCAAGGCCCAGTACCCGGACACGCTGCTGCTCTACCGCATGGGCGATTTTTACGAGCTGTTTTACGCCGACGCGGAAAAGGCCGCGCGCTTGCTCGACATCACGCTGACGCAGCGCGGACATTCGGCGGGGCAGCCGATTCCGATGGCCGGGGTGCCGTTTCATGCGCTCGAAAATTACCTGGCGCGGCTGATCCGGCTCGGGGAATCGGCGGCCATTTGCGAGCAGGTGGGCGATCCGGCGAGCAGCAAAGGGCCCGTGGAGCGCAAGGTGGTGCGCGTGGTCACGCCCGGCACCTTGACCGACGCCGAGCTGCTGCCCGACAAGGCCGAGGCGCTGTTGCTCGCGCTGCACCAGGGGCCGCGCGGGCGCTGCGGGCTGGCGTGGGCGAGCGTCACGCAGGGGCTGGTGCATTTGGCCGAATGCAGGGCGCAAGCGCTTGCGGGCTGGCTCGCGCGCGTGGCGCCGAGCGAGCTGATCTACAGCGCGGGCTGCAGCACGGCGTTCGAAAACCAATTGCAGGCGCTGCGCCAGAGCGGCACGTTGGCCTGCCCTTTGAGCCCGCGGCCCGAGTGGCAGTTCGACGGCGCCCTGGGCGAGCGCAAGCTGCGCGAAGTGCTGGGCGCGGCGAGCCTGCACGCCTGGAATGCGCAAGACCTGCCGCTCGCGCACGCCGCGGCCGCCGCTTTGCTGGCCTACGCCGAGCACACGCAGGGCCGGGCGCTGAGCCATATCCACGGCGTGCAGGTGCAGCGTGACGATGCGCTGATCGACCTGCCGCTGGCCACGCGGCGCAATCTGGAGCTGGTCAAGACGCTGCGCGGCGACGATGCGCCCACGCTGTTTTCGCTGCTCGACACCTGTTGCACGGGCATGGGCAGCCGCCTGCTCAAGACCTGGTTGCTCACGCCGCAGCGCGAACGCAGCGCTGCGCGCGAGCGCCTCGCGGCGATCACGGCTTTGCGCGGAGGCGGTGGCGTGGGGGCGGGGAGGGGTGCAGCAACGGGCATGGAAACGGGCGCCGGGCTGGGCGGCGATGGCGCCTGGAAGGCGCTGCGCACCGCGCTGCAGGGCGTGAGCGACGTGGAGCGCATCACGGCGCGCATCGCCTTGCGCCAGGTGCGTCCGCGCGAGTTGCTGGCGCTTGCCAAGACGCTTCAAAAAACAGAGCTACTAGCGCTTGATGTACCTGCACAAGAGCCGTATTTGATGCAAATTTTCGCGGCGCTGCAGCCGCCCGCCGCTTGCGTCGATTTGCTCGCGCGCGCGATCGCGCCCGAACCTGCGGCGCTGGTGCGCGACGGCGGCGTGATCGCGGCGGGGTTCGACGCCGAGCTCGACGAGCTGCGCGCGATCCAGACGCATTGCGACGACTTTCTGCTCGCGCTCGAGGGGCGCGAAAAAGCGCGCACCGGCATCCCCAATCTGCGCGTGCAGTTCAACAAGGTGCACGGGTTTTACATCGAGGTCACGGGCAGCTACCTGGATCGCGTACCCGCGGACTACCGCCGCCGCCAGACGCTCAAGAATGCCGAGCGCTTCATCACGCCCGAGCTCAAGGCCTTCGAGGACAAGGCGTTGTCGGCGCAGGAGCGTGCGCTCGCGCGCGAAAAATGGCTGTACGAGCAGCTGCTCGAGCAGCTCCAGCCGCACGTGCCCACGCTCACGCGGCTCGCGCAGGCGCTGGCCGCGCTCGACGTGCTGTGCGCGCTGGCCGAGCGCTCGCTCACGCTGGATTGGTGCGCGCCGCAGTTCGCGCCCGAGCCCTGCATAGAGATCGAGGCCGGGCGCCATCCGGTGGTCGAGGCGCGGCTCGCCGAAACCTCGCGCGGTGCCTTCATCGCGAACCACACGCGCCTGAACGCGAACACGCGCATGCAGATCATCACCGGCCCCAACATGGGGGGCAAGTCCACCTATATGCGCCAGGTGGCGCTGATCGTGCTGCTCGCGAGCATGGGCAGCTACGTGCCCGCGCGCGCCTGCCGTCTCGGGCCTATCGACGCGATCCATACGCGCATAGGCGCGGCCGACGACCTCGCGAACGCGCAATCGACCTTCATGCTCGAGATGACCGAGGCCGCACAAATCCTGCACAGCGCCACGCCGCACAGCCTGGTGCTGATGGACGAAATCGGGCGCGGCACCAGCACTTTCGACGGCCTTGCGCTCGCCAGCGGCATAGCCACGCACCTGCACGACAAGACGCGCGCCTTCACGCTGTTTGCCACGCATTACTTCGAGCTCACCGAGCTGCCCGCGCGTGCGCGCCACGCCGTCAACGTGCACGTGAGCGCGGCCGAGTCGGGCAGCGACATCGTGTTTTTGCATGAGATCCAGCCCGGCCCGGCGAGCCGCAGCTACGGCGTCCAGGTCGCAAAGCTCGCGGGCATGCCAGCCGCCGTGCTGCAGCACGCGCGCCACACGCTCGCCACGCTCGAAGAACGCGCACGCGCCGGCGAATTGCAGGTGGACTTGTTCGCCCCGCCGCCAGAGCCCGACAGTGCGCTGGCGGCGCCGAGTGCGGTCGAAGAGGCGCTTGCCACCATAGACCCCGACGCCCTGAGCCCGCGCGAGGCGCTCGAAGCGCTGTACCGGCTCAAGCGGCTTGGTCAGCAGTGAAGGCTCTCCCGCCATGCCGCAGCGCAGGTGCTGAGACGGCGCGTACGGTGGGGGCGGCGGGCGTAGCCAAAGCCTTCAGCGGCAGCAGCGGTACGCAAGCCCGATCGAAGCGGAAAAGCTCGTCGGACGTACGGTGATCGGGCTGCGCCGCGCATCACCCTGCAACTGAGCCACGTGCAGTCCGCCGAACAACACCCAGGAGCGGTGGAGTGCGGTCATGACGTCCATTCCGGCATCGATGCTGTAGAGCCCCGCATCGGGCGAAAACGCGGGTAAGGGGCTGCGCGGGGCCGCGGAGGCGGGCACGCCGTAATGGGTGCGCATAAAGGTTTTGTCGCCCCAGCCGGCGCCCACGCCGAAGTTCAGCGAGGTTTGCTGTGTGACGGGCATGGTGTAGCCCATGCTGGCAGACCATTGGGCGCCGCCCGCACGATCCAGGATGTCTTGCGCCACACTCAGCCCCAGCCCCCAGCGTTGCGTGATCGCATAGCCCAGACCCAGGCGCGCGCGCAGCGTAGTGCGCACTTTGGGTAGCCCCAGCAGCCGCGGCCCGTCGCCCTCGTCACGGCCGTTGTCGATGAGCAGGCTGGCACGCAGGCGCCAGCGGTCTTGGTCGATCAGGGCGGCGCTGACACCCGAGCCGATATCGACGGCCGCGAGCCCGTGGCCCATGATGGCGCTGCCGCGTGCCGTACTCAGCCGGAAACGTCCATGCTCTATGGCCCAGGCCGGACGCAGGCTGGTGGATCGCCCTTCGCCACCCGCGTATTTGGGACCGGATGTCACCAGCAGACCCGCCACGAAGTGCGTCGGCGTGGCAGACGATCTTGCGTCAGTTGGGGCGGCTTCTGCAGGCAGGGCAGGCACTGCCAGGGTGTCCTGCGGACCCTCCTGCGCCCAGGCCGGCAAGGTGCAGCCCGCAAGCAGTGCGCTTGCGCAGGCAAAGCAGCAGATGGGTCGAGTTGGTAAAGGCGACATGTGGCGCATGATCGTTGCCCGCGTTGACAGCCCCATCATCAATCCACCCACTGCACCCAGCCCGTCCAGGCCGTGAGCAGCACGAGCAGGCCGAAGGCGATGCGGTAGTAGGCAAACGGGATGAAGTCGTGCGTGCCGATGTAGCGCAGCAGCCAGCGCACGCACAGCCAGGCGCTGAGAAACGAAAACACCAGTCCGGTCAGAAAAAGCGGCATGTCGGCCAGCGACAGCAGCGCGCGCTCTTTGTAGAGGCTGTACGCGCCCGCGCCGATCAGCGTGGGAATCGCGAGGAAGAAGGAAAAGTCCGTCGCCGCCTGGCGCGACAGCCCGAGCAGCATGCCGCCGATGATGGTCGCGCCGCTGCGGCTCGTGCCCGGCACCATGGCCAGGCACTGCACCAGGCCGACCTTGAGCGCGTCGAGCGCCGTGAGCGCATCCACGCTGGCGATGCGCGTCGCGCGCGGGGCGCGGCGCTCGGCCCAGAGGATGATGAAGCCGCCCACGATGAAGGTGCTCGCCACGACCAGCGGCGTGAACAGATGCTCCTTGATCGCCTTGCCCGCCAGCAGCCCCAGCACCACCGCGGGCAAGAACGCGATCAGCACATTGAGCGCGAGCCGCTGCGCGCTGCGCTCGCGCGGCAGGCCCGCGAGTGTGGCGCGAATCTTGGGCCAATAAACCAGGATCACGGCAAAAATCGCCCCGGTCTGGATCGCGATGTCGAACACCTTGGCCTTGGCATCGTCAAAGTGCAGCAGCGCGCCCGCAAGGATCAGGTGGCCGGTGGAGGAAATGGGCAAAAACTCGGTCAGACCTTCGACCACGCCCATGACGGCGGCCTTGAGCAGCAAAACGATGTCCATGGAGGCTCCGCGGAAAGGGCGCTGAGAAAAAGAATGGCCGCGATTATCCTAAATCCGGCAGTTGAGCGCGCCCGAGCGTGTCGTCATCGGGTGCACTGGCAAGGCGCAAACCGCAGCCATGGCGGGTGCCATGGCGAGGATTTGCAACGCGGCCAGCGTGCCCGAGGGCGGCGCGATCGGGTGCGCAGCGCTTTGACCTGATGGGTGCGTCTCGCAGCGTGAAAAATCATTCGAAAAATCAAAGCGTTGCAGACAAAATGCAGCGGTCAACTGCCGGATTTAGGATGATCCTGCGCGCGGGCCGTCCCCGGCGTGGACGGCGGCAGGCCGTAGGCAGTGCGGGCCTGCAGTTGGCAAGGGCATCGGGTGCAGCCGGTGGGCGCATGGACTTCGATGGGAGAATGGCTGCCCGTTGGTTCGGGCGCGTTAAACCGGCTCTGTGAACCACTAATTGTTACTCCTGAAACCAGTCATTTCGTTGAAGATGCCCGGATGTCCTGTTTTTCCCTTGGCCCAGTGCCCCCTCTGTGATGTTGTCTTACCAAAAAAACAAAGAGAACGCGCCGGTGGTTGAATCGCGCCCGGGGTCGTGGTTCGAGCAAATTTTCTTTGATGCGCTCTTGTATCTGCCACTGCTTGCGATCGGCCTGATTTCGCTGATGGCGTTCGCAGTGTGGTCGCCCGAATATCCGCAGGTTGCCGGCAAGGCGCTGCGCTTTCGGGCCTTGGAACAAACCGCGGCCGCATGGACGCCGCAGCAGGCCTTGCAAGCGCTGTCAAGTCAGGTCGAGCGTGCGAGGCTGGATACCCGGCTCTCAGAAACGCCTTTCTGGCTGTTGTTCCACCCCCTCGCGCCGAATGACCAGGAGCGCCAGCTGGTCGAGTTTGCTTCACGCCACCTTATGGAGATCGCGTGCTGGGATACAGGCACTTGGGCTTCCTTGGGACAGGCCGACCGGGAAAAGACGAGCGGACGCCTGAATGATGTGAAAGCGGGGTTCGTCCTCAATCTGGGATACCCGTTGGAGCCAGGCGACATTCTTTGCCGGGCTGGTTTCATAGGCCCGGCCCGCCTGACCGTGCTGCAGTGGCCTGAGAGCCAATTGCAACTCTCCACCTGGGAGTTTCAGCGCAATTCCGGCCTGCTCGAGGGTGGCTTGCTCATGCTCGCGCTGTTCATGCTTTTTATTGCAGTGGCCATACGCAATAAAACATACCTGCTGTTTTCGGTTTGGTTGTTTGTCAATTTGCGTATGGCGGCGTTTTCTGCAGGATGGAACGTCCAATGGCTGGGTAGGCATGTGCCCGTGGAGTGGGAGACTCCTATGCGGGCGGTGACGCTTGCATTATTTTATTCAGTCACTTATGTCTTGTTCGTGGTTCTTTTTCGGGATCAACTGAAAAATGTGGGATTCCGACCATTGATGTGGATGGCGCAGTGGAGTTGTATTCCCTTACTCTTATTTTCGATGTGGTTGCCTTACGCCTCGTTTTTGCCAGTGATTTGGGCGTCAACGATTTTAGGTAGCGCAATCTTGATTTTTTTCTTGTTTCGTATTTTGCGACAGTCAATATCTTCTGCTGTCATTTGGTACAGCGCTTCGATCGCCATTACGTTGTTTGCCAGTTTGTATGAGGTGGTAGCCGCTGCTTGGGGCTACCAAAGCCTGATTGGTACCGTCAACAGTGTCACAGCAGCGCTTTCTTCGAGTTTGTTGGCATCTCTCGCTGTTGCCATGCAGGTGCGGAGGGAGCATGAGCAAAGGCTGGCCGCGCAGGCCGAGTTGCAGCACACCTACGAGGCGATACCCATCGGCTTGTTCACGCTGGACCTGGAAGGGCGTTTCCTGAGCGCCAATCCGGCCTTGCTTGCCATGCTCGGTCCGGCAGCGCTCGCACCTGGCAGCAATCGCTGGGATCAGTATTTCAGCAAGGATGCCTGGCTGCGCCTGCGCCATATGGTGGGGGTGCAGCAGGCGGCCGAGCTCGAAGAAGAGGGGCGTGCGAGTGCGCGCGTCACCGCGGCCCACCGCTTCCTCGTCAAGGCCACGCTCGCCGGGGACCGCATCGAGGGTTCGCTGCAGGACGTGACGGAAAAATCGCGCGCGCTCGCACACCTGGAGTTCCTGGCCCTGCATGACCCGCTCACCCGGGCGCTCAACCGCGTGGGCATAGAGCGTGCCATCGAGGCGGCGTTGAGCGCCGATGGGCCTGCCTGGGCCACGGCACTGGCCTATCTGAACCTCGATCGCTTTCGGCTCGTGAACAATATTTTCGGCCACCGGGCGGGGGATGATGTCTTGCGCCAGGTCAGTGAGCGCGTGGCAAGTTTGCTGCCCGATACGGCCAAGCTGGGCCGCATCGGCGGTGATGAATTCATCGTGCTCCTGCCCGGGATGAAGATCGCGCAGGCCACAGCCTTGTGTCAGACCATCGTCAACGCGCTGGCCAGTCGGCCCTGCCGCGTGGGGGAGCAGGCTTTCCATGTGTATGGATCGATGGGGCTCATAGAGCTCGCACGCGGCAGCGCCCTCAAAGAAGTGCTTTCCATCGTGGACCGTGCATGCCGTGATGCCAAGTCCGAAGGCGGCCGGCGCTTGGTGGTGTATGCGAAGGACTCCCCGGTCTTTGCGGAACTAGAAGCCACTGGCAAACTGGTGGCGCAGCTTTCGCAGTCGAACCAGGAAGCAGCGCTGCAGGGTTTGTACCTAGAGATGCAGCCCATCATGTCGCTGACCGCGCCGCGCCAGTCCTTGAACTTCGAGGTGTTGCTGCGCATGCGGGATGCACAAGGGGCGATCGTCCCGACCGGCAGGCTGATCGGCGCGGCCGAAAGCTGTGGCCGCATGGGGACGATAGACCGCTGGGTGCTTGCGAACACGC
>CAVPUD010000148.1:0-22620 GCA_963708545.1 uncultured beta proteobacterium
GGCTATGCTGCGCAAGAATCTTGCGCCCCTGGAGCCCGCCTTGGAGACCCTCGATAAATTCGACCTTGCCATCCTCATGGAATTGCAGGCCGACGCGCGCCTCACGAACGCCGAGCTCGCGCAGCGCGTGGGCCTGTCGGCCGCGCCGTGCTGGCGGCGCGTGCGTGCGCTCGAGGAGGCGGGCTTCATCAAGGGCTACCGCGCCGAGATCGACCGGCACAAGATCGGCCTGGGCGTGCTCGCCTTCGTGCGCCTGGACGCCGAGCGCAACACGGGCGACCTCACGCGCACCATGGAAGAGGCGATCCGCCGCATCCCCGAGGTGGTGTCGTGCCACTACATCAGCGGCACCGGCACCTTCGAGCTGCAGGTGGTGGCGCCCGATCTCGCGCGGTTTTCGCAGTTCGCGCGCGAGGTGCTGCTGAACCTGCCCAACGTCAAGGACATGCACACGAGTTTTTCGCTCGGCGAGGTCAAGGCCGGCGGCGCGCTGCCGCTTGGGCACCTGGGGCGTAACAAGGCGCACGCCTGAATGCTACTATTAAAATAGTTGCTTACGCTTTATATATCTGGACTTAAGCCCATTTAGACTCCAATTTTGTCCTTTCCCCAAGGCAATGCCCATGCGCGGGCATTGCACAATCGCTGCGCATGTCGCCGCCCTCACCCTCACCCCCTCCTTCGTCCGCTGACGCGCCCACCGCCGATGCGGCCCGCGCCACCCCAGCGGCGGCGGCGGCCGAAGTGGCCGAGCATGCGGCGGCGGATGAGATCGCGCGGCTCGCGGCGCACAGTGCCGAGAGGGCCGATCTCTCGCCGCTCGCGCCGCTCAGGGCACCGGTGTTTCGCATGCTCTGGCTCACCTGGGTCACGGCGAACATCTGCATGTGGATGAACGACGTGGCCGCGGCCTGGCTCATGACCTCGCTCACGCGCTCGCCCGTGCCCGTGGCGCTGGTGCAGTCGGCCTCGACGCTGCCGGTGTTCTTTCTGGGCCTGCCCAGCGGTGCGCTGGCCGACATGCTGGATAGGCGGCGCTTTTTCATGTTCACGCAATTCTGGGTGGCGGTAGTGGGGCTGCTGCTCAGCGCCGTCATTTTTGCCGGCGCGATTTCGGTGCCGCTGCTGTTGCTGCTCACCTTTGCCAACGGCATAGGGCTGGCGCTGCGCTGGCCGGTGTTCGCGGCGCTGATCCCCGAGCTGGTGCCGCGCCCGCAGCTGCCCGCGGCGCTCGCGCTCAACGGCGTGGCCATGAACACCTCGCGCATCGTCGGGCCGCTGGTCGCCGGGGTCATCATCGCGAGTGCAGGCAGCGTCTGGGTGTTTGCGCTGAACGCGCTGCTGTCGGTGCTCTCGGGGCTGGCCATCATGCGCTGGCGGCGCGCGCACGTGCCGCATCCGCTCGGGCGCGAACGCCTGTGGAGCGCCATGCGCGTGGGCGTGCAGTTCGTGCGCCAGTCGCCGCGCATGCGCGCGCTGCTCGCCCGCATCGCCATGTTCTACATCAACGCCACGGCGCTGTTCGCACTGCTGCCGCTGGTGGCGCGCGAACTGCCGGGCGGCGGCGCGGCGACGTTTGCGCTGCTCATGGCTTCCATGGGCGCCGGCGCCATCGTGGCAGCGCTGTTCGTGCCACGCTGGCGCCAGTCCACGCCGCACGAGTTGCTGCTGCTGCGCGGCACCACCTTGCAGGCCGGCGCCAGCGCCGTGGTGGCGATCGCGCCCAACGTGTATGTGGCCATGCCCGCCATGGTGTGTGCGGGCGTCGCGCTGATGATCGCGGCCAATTCGCTGAGCATTTCGGCGCAGCTGGCCTTGCCCAACTGGGTGCGCGCACGCGGCATGTCGATTTTCCAGATCACGATGATGGGCTCCACGGCCCTGGGCGCGGCGCTGTGGGGCCAGGTGGCGGCGCTGACTTCGGTGCAGCTGAGCCTGGCGCTCGCCGCGCCGGTGGCCGTGGCCGCGATGGCGCTGGTGCAGCGGCTCGTGGCCGACCGGTACGCCGACGAGGACTGGAGCCCGGCGCAGGGCCTGGCAGCGCCACAGCCGGCCGTCACGCCCGATGCCGGGCGCGTGGTGACGACGGTCGAATACCGCATAGACCCGGCGCGGGCCGCAGAATTTGGCGCGCTCATGCAGGAAAGCCGCCGCAGCCTGCTGCGCCGGGGCGCGCTCGACTGGCAATTGCTGCACGACCTGGCCCGCCCCGAGCGCTACGTGGAGCAGATCGTCGATGAGTCGTGGACCGAGCACCTGCGCCGCGCCGAGCGCGTCACCACGGCCGACGTGGCGCTGCGCGAGCGCAAATACGCCTTCCACCTCGGCACCGAGCCGCCCGTGGTGACGCGCTACCTGAGCCTGGATTGAACCCAGATTGTTCATGAGGCGGCCCCTCGGGCCTACGCGGGCGCTGGCGGGCGCCTGACGGTCATTTTGGCCGCCGGCAAGAAACCCGTCATTGCGAGCCCCACAGGGGCGCGGCAATCCAGTTCCGACCTTTGCAATGCACGCAGGCACTGTTGCGACCGCCCCATGGATTGCCGCGGGCCTTCGGCCCTCGCAATGACGCAGAAAGATCATCCCGCGTCCTCATGAACAATCTGGGTTGACCGTGCCGTAGATCACCGCGGCCACAGCGCCCACAGGCGCAGGTTCTGCTTGAGACGCCCGGCCAGGTCACCGGCCTCGGGGCCCCAGCCGGTGAAGAAGTCGGCGCGCACGGCGCCGACGATGGCGCTGCCCGTGTCCTGCGCGAGCACCAAGCGTTGCAGCTGCACCTGCGGGCCCGCGGAGGCCAGCCAGACCGGCGTGCCGTAGGGAATGCTCTGGCGATCGACGGCGATCGAGCGCCCCGGCGTGAGCGGCACGCCCTGCGCGCCGCGCGGGCCGAAGTTTGCGTCCAGCGGGCTCAGCGGCTCTTCGCGGAAGAACACGTAGCGCGGGTTGGCCCACAGCAGCTCGTTGCCGCGCGCGGGGTTTTGCGCCAGCCAGGCGCGTATGCCGGGCCAGGTGGCATCGCGCGTGAGGCCCTGGTCGAGCAGCCAGCGGCCCACGCTCTGGTAGGGCTGGTCGTTGGTGCCGGCAAAGGCTAGGCGCACCAGGCGCACGCTGCCGTCGGGCTCGGTGATGCGCAGCCGGCCCGAGCCCTGGATATGCAGCGCCAGCGCCTCGAGCGGGTCGCGCAGCCAGGCGATCGCGCGGCCCTGCAGCGCGGCCTGGGCTTCGGGCAGGGTGTCGATCTGCTGGCGCGTGAACCAGGGACGGCGCGCCCCGTAGCCTGCGGGCAAACCATAGAGCGGGACGCCAAAGCCATTGCCGGGCTGGCGTGCGGCATCGAACAGCGGCTCGTAGTACCCCGTGAGCAGGCCGTCGGGGTTGCCGTCTGCGGCCTCGATGCGGTAGGGCTGCAGACGCGCGACCATCCAGGCGCGCTGCTCCTCGGCGCTTGCGATGCTGAGCTGGCGCACCTCGCGGCATAGCGGGGCAAACGTGGGCGCGGGGCGCTCGCAGCTCTTGATCCAGGCGTTCCAGGCCTCATGAAGCGCGTCGTCGCCGAATCCGGGCAACTCGTCCCAGGACGCGGGCACCCAGCGGCTCTTGCCTGCAGCAGGCACAGCGGCCGTGGGCGCGACTGCCGTGGGTGCAGCGGTGGGCGCGCCCGCGGCGGGCGCCGAAGGGCGCGCGGGGCCCGGTGGGGTCGTGGAGCACGCGGCCAGCGTTCCTACAATCAGCGCCATCCACAGGCGCAGGAGGTTCGATCTCATGGGAATCATTTTGCTTGAAGCGCTGCTCGCGCTCGCGCTGCTGCTGTTCATCGTCTGGTGGACGATGTTCGCGGGGCGCAAGCGGGGCGAGTTGCCGGCGCCGCCACCCAGCGGCGAACAAGGGCCGTCCGCTGCACCCGGCCCCATTGCCCCCTCCCCGCCCACGCAGCCGCCGCACAAGCCCTCACAATGAAGGGCGGGAGTATCTGCTTTTTGCGCCTGCGGCTTCCTCTCCCGGGACTTGCGCAAACAAGGATGCGCCGAGCTCGCGCCGTGGGGCGAATGCCTCGTCCGCACCCGATGGGCGTGGGTCGTATCTCTATGACTTTCAAAGGAGTTCCATCATGCGTCAAACCTTCATTGCGGGCCTCGGCGCCGCAGCCATTGCGCTCGCGGGTTGTGCGGACATGAGCGAGACCCAGCGCCGCACGGCCACCGGCGCGGCCGTGGGTGCGGCGGCCGGTGCCGTGATCGGCTCGGCCACGGACGGCAGCGCCGGCAAAGGCGCGCTCATAGGCGCGGGCGTGGGTGCGCTGGGCGGCTACATCTGGTCGCAGAACATGGAGCGCCAAAAGCGCGACATGGAGGCGGCCACGCGCGGCACGGGCGTGGCAGTCACGCAGACGGCGGACAACCGGCTCAAGCTCGACATTCCGAGCGACATCTCGTTCGCCGTGGGCAGCGCCGACATCCAGCCCGATTTCGCGCCGGTGCTCGACCAGTTCGCGGCCAGCCTGCGCGGCAACCCGAACACCACGGTGCATATCGTCGGCCATACCGACAGCACGGGGGGTGACGCGGTCAATAACCCCTTGTCGCTGAACCGCGCCGCAAGTACGCGCGACTACCTGGTGTCGCGCGGCGTAGATGTCAGCCGCATCACCATCGAGGGCCGTGGTTCGTACCAGCCGGTGGCGTCGAACGACACCCCGCAAGGGCGCGCACGCAACCGCCGCGTGGAGATTTTCGTCGGCGAGCGCGCGGCGGAGCGCAGCTGAAAGCTGCAGCGGGCCGGATGCAGCGCCTTGGGGCGCGATGCCCGGCTCCGGCGTGCGGCCTCAGAGGCTGAGAGTTTTTCGGCCGCGGCCGAAAAACTCTCAGCCTCTCAGCGCTCGGTTTTGGGCATCAGCACGCCGTGCACCCGGCCGCGCATGTGCAGCACCTGTTCGACGTTGTCGTATTCCATGGCGTCGGCCGTGAAGCGGTCGGCGCCGCGGATCAGTGTCACGGGCTTGTTCGAGCGCACGCGCTCGGTCTGCGTGAAGGCGTGCAGGAAGTCGCCGCGGAACTCCATGCGCGGCTGCAGCGGCTGCCCGGGCTGGGGCGGCAAGGGCTCGCGCGTGACGACGGCGTTGCCGAACAGCTGCACTTCGGATCCGTCGGCGTTGCTGAGCGCGCGCTCGGCGGTGGCCACGGTCCAGCGGCCGTCCTGGCCCTGCGCGCGCATGCGCACCTGGTCGACTTCCAGCGTCTCGGTGTCGGGGTAGTGGCGCATGACGGTGCCGCGCACCTCGTTTTTCAGGCGCCCGGTGGCGTCGAAGTTGCGCACGGAAAAATCGCGCATGAAGTAGTCGGGGTCATGGCGCACGGCCTGTGCGCCCGTGGTGCTGGGAGCGCGCGGGGCATTGCGCACCAACCACCACGAACCGAGGGCGAGCGCGCCCATGATGATGATGGGCAGGTAGAGCGTGAGTCTTTCCGTGCGCTGGCGCAGGCCCGCGCCTTGGGGGCGGCGTGTGCTCATGGTTGGTACGCTTCGAGTAAGGCGGCGTAGCGCCCGCGTGCGGTGAGCAGCAAGTCGCACAGCTCGCGCACCGCGCCGGCGCCGGCGCGCGCCGCGGTCACGTAGTGCGCCGCGTGGCGCACCTCCACATGCGCCTCGGGCGGCGCGCAGGCGAAGGCGCTGCGCAGCAGCACGGGCAGGTCGGGCCAGTCGTCGCCCATGGCGGCAGCCTGCGCCCACTCCAGCCCCAGCGCGGCGAGGATGCGCTCGGCGGCGGGGGCTTTGTCCTCGGTGCCGAACGCCGCGTGCTCCACGCCCAGGGCCTGCAGGCGCAGGCGCAGCGGGGCCGAGTCGCGCCCGCTCACCACGGCCGGGGTGATGCCGGCCTGGCGCAGCAGCTTGAGACCATGCCCGTCCAGGGTGGAAAAGCGCTTGAGCGTCTCGCCCTCGGCGCTGTAATACAGGCCGCCGTCGGTGAGCACGCCGTCGACGTCGAAAAACACCACGCGCACGCCCTGCGCGGCGAGCAGCAGCTCGGGCGCGAAGGACTGCGCGGGCGCGAGGTTCGCGGGGTGAGGAGTGCGCATCAGATCACCTTGGCACGCATGAGGTCGCCGATGTGCACCATGCCCAGCAGCGTGCCTTGCGCATCGACCACGGGCACGCTCGTGATGGCGTGGCGCTCCATCAGCTCGGCGGCGTCGGCGGCAAGGGCGTCGGGGGCTATGCAGCGCGGGTTCGCGTGCATCAGCTGCGCGGCGGTGGCCGCGCGCAGCTCGGCGCCGGCCTCGATGCGCCGGCGCAGGTCGCCGTCGGTGAAGATGCCGAGCACGCGCTCCTGCGCATCGACGACCACCGCCGCGCCGAGGCTCTTGGCGCTCATCTCGCGCATCAGGGTGCTGAACGTGGTCTCGGGGCGCACGCGCGGCAGGGCGTCGCCCGTGCGCATCACGTCGCGCACATGCGTGAGCAGCTTGCGCCCGAGCGCGCCGCCGGGGTGCGAGCGCGCGAAGTCTTCGGGCCGAAAGCCGCGTGCCTCGAGCAAGGCCACGGCGAGCGCGTCGCCCATCGCGAGCTGCGCCGTGGTGCTGGTCGTCGGGGCCAGGTTGAGCGGACAGGCCTCGCGCTCCACGCTGCAGTCGAGCGTGAGGTCGGCGTGCTGCGCGAGGGTCGATTGCAGCTGCCCGGTGAGCGCGACGAGTGGCACGCCCTGGCGCTTGAGCACCGGCAGCAGGGCCGTGAGTTCGTGGCTCTCGCCGCTGTTGGAGATGGCCAGCACCAGATCATCGGCCGTCACCATGCCCAAATCGCCATGGCTGGCCTCGGCCGGGTGGACGAAGAAAGCCGGCGTGCCCGTGGACGCCAGCGTGGCGGCGATCTTGCGCCCGATGTGCCCGCTCTTGCCCATACCCATGACCACCACGCGGCCCTCGGTAGCCAGAATCTGCTGCACTGCCTGCGCAAAGCGCGCATCCACGCGCGCGGCGAGGGCGCGCAGCGCGGCGGCTTCGATCTCGAAGGTTTCGCGGGCCAGGCGCAGGGCCTGCTCGGCGTCGAAGGGGCGCGGGGTGCCAGGGGCCGGGGTCATTGGGGCGATTCTATAGAGCCGTGGGATAGCATCGGCCCCATGTCTTCACTCGCGCTGACTTTGTTGTATCTGCTCTCCGCCGTGCTCGGCGTGGCGGTGTTTCGCAGCCTCAAGCTGCCGCCCATGCTCGGCTATTTGACGGCGGGCGTGCTGATCGGGCCGTATGCGCTCGGGCTCGCGCGCAACCCCGAAAGCGCGCGCCATCTGGGCGAATTCGGCGTGGTGTTTCTGATGTTCGCGATCGGGCTCGAGTTCAGCCTGCCCAAGCTGCGCGCCATGCGCCGGCAGGTGTTCGGTTTGGGGCTATTGCAGGTGCTGGTGACCATGCTCGTCGTGATGGCCCTGCTGCTGTTGCTGTCGCGCCTGCGCGGCGGCGTGTGGGACATGGGCTGGCAGACGGCGCTGGCGCTCGCAGGCACCTTGGCCATGAGCAGCACGGCCATCGTCGTCAAACTCATGGTCGAGCGCGCCGAGCTCGAGAGCGCACACGGCCGCAACGTGATGGGGGTGCTGCTGTTCCAGGACCTTGCCGTGGTGCCGCTGCTGGTGCTGATTCCGGCGCTCGGTGCGGCGCCCGAAGACCTGGTCTCTTCGCTGGCGTGGGCGCTGCTCAAGGCCATGCTGCTCGTGGGCCTGCTGCTCAGCGGGGGGCAGCGCGTGATGCGCTGGTGGCTCACGCTGGTGGCGCGGCGCAAGAGTGACGAGCTGTTCATGCTCAACCTGCTCTTGATCACGCTGGGCCTGGCCTGGCTCACCGACCTGGCGGGCCTGAGCCTGGCGCTGGGCGCCTTCATCGCGGGCGTGCTGGTGTCCGAGACCGAATACCGCCACCAGGTGGGCACGGACATCCGCCCTTTTCACGATGTGCTGCTGGGCTTGTTTTTCATCACCATAGGCATGATGCTCGACTGGCACGTGCTCGTGGACCAAGCGGTGCTGGTACTGGTGCTGCTCATGGTGCCTCTGGTGCTCAAGGCGACGCTGATCCTGCTGCTCGCGCGCGGCATGGGCTCGAGCACGGGCGTGGCGCTGCGCACGGGGCTCTATCTGGCGCAGGCGGGGGAGTTCGGCTTCGTGCTGCTGTCGCTCGCACAGGATCAAGGGCTGGTGCGGCCTGCGCTCATGAACCCCATTCTTGCGGCCATGGTGCTGTCCATGCTGGCCACGCCGTTTTTGATCATGTACAGCAACCGCATCGTGATGCGCCTCGTGGCGAGCGACTGGCTGCAGCAGTCGCTGCAGGTCACGGCGATCGCACGCCAGACCATCAACACCAGCCGGCACGTGGTCATCTGCGGCTTTGGCCGCTGCGGGCAGAACCTGGCGCGCATGCTGGAGCGCGAGCGCATTCCCTACATCGCGCTCGACCTGGACCCCGACCGCGTGCGTCAGGCCGCCGCCGCGGGGCAATCGGTGGTCTATGGCGACGCGAGCCGCCTGCAGGCGCTGATGGCCGCAGGCCTGGCACGCGCGAGCGCCGTCGTCGTGACCTATGTGGACATCCCGAGCGCGCTCAAGGTGCTGGCGCACACGCGCGCGCACGCGCCGCAGGTGCCCGTGGTGGTGCGCACGCAGGACGACCTGCACCTCGACAGACTGCGCGACGCCGGCGCGACCGAGGTCGTACCCGAGACCATAGAGGGCTCGCTCATGCTCGCAAGCCATGCGCTCGCGCTCGTGGGCGTGCCCTTGCGCCGCGTGCTGCGCCTGGTGCAGGAGCAGCGCGACGCGCGCTATCAACTGCTGCGCGGCTATTTTCATGGCGCCGACGATGACGGCGTGAGCGAGCGCGAACAGGAGCGCCTTGCCACCGTGAGCCTGCCCCCGCAGGCCCCGGCCGTGGGATGCACGCTGGGCGCGCTGGCCTTGCACGCCATGGGGGTGGAGGTGGTGAACCTGCGCCGCAGCCAGGGCCGCATGGTCGAGGCGGCAGACGACGTGGTGCTGGCCGAAGGCGACACGCTGGTGCTCTCGGGCCAGCCCGCGGCGCTCGCGCTGGCGGAAGACAAGCTGCTGCGCGGTTGACCTGCCGGCGGCAGGCCTCGGTGCGGCCCCTGCGCGTGGCTCAGGTCAAGGCGCCGTACTGGGTATTACCGAGCATGTGCGCGTGGTCGTCGAGGTCCGCCAGTTCCGTGTCTTCGCAGCCCGCGGGACGGCTTGGCGAGAGCAGGGGGCCGGAGTGCACCGGGACGCCGGGCTGGCTGGCCGCGGCGGGCTTTGCCGCAGCACCGGCACTGGCGAGCGCACGCTTGAAGGCGGCGACCTCGTCTTCGGCGATGGGGTCGTAGGCCGGCGCTGCATCGCTGCCGGGCGGCCGCGACGGCGGCAGGGGCGCTAGGCGGTGTCGTTTGTGGTGCCGTTTGAGGGGCTTTCGGCACTGCCGCAGGCTGCGCCGGGCGCGCGGCGGCGGCAAAGTCCTTGATGCGCCAATAGACGGCGGTGACCAGGACGTCGTGGCGGCTCCTGGCTGTGTCCGTGATCAGGGTTTCGACGGTGCCCAGGCGCCCCAGGCTCTCCACTTGGCCGCCATACTCGGGCGCCAGGTCGATCATGACGAGAAACTGGTGACCGCGCGGATCGAGCGACAGCACCTTGAACTTGTAATGGGCCGACAGCACGCCCGCGCGGATCATGGCATTTCGCACCACCGCGTACAGCAATTCGCGGCGTTCCATGCGCTCGTTTCGCCATGCGCCGGCAGGCGCGCCCAGCGCCGGCGGGCTGGTGTGCGCCTGGCTCGCCGCGGGAGGATGGGGCGTGTTCCGTGAAGCGGCGGAGGGTCTGGCAGGGCGACGGGTGAACCAGCTAAACAAGGACATGACTGCAATTCTCGGGGGGAGGTGGGCTTGATTAGTTTAGCTCCCCGAAGTTGCGCGCAGCCGCGGTACCGCACCGCAGCGGGCGGGTTGCATCATCCCAGATTGCCCATTAGGACGCGGGATGATGGCGAGGCGGCTGGCGAGACAGTTTGGGCGCGGGTGAGAAGTCCATGGCCGGCGCCATGGACGCCGAAACCGCGGCCAAAATAGCCGTCAGCCGTCCGCCAGCGCCCGCGTAGGTGCGCAGCACCGCCTCATGGACAATCTGGGATCAAGTCACTGCCACGCGCCGCCGCCGGTTGCCCAGCCGCTTGGCCATCACGGCGCCTGCTGCCATCGCCACACCCAAGGCAATGGCTGGCTGGCGGTTGGCGAGTTCGGCAAAACGCAGCGCCGCCAAGGCCCAGAGCTTGCTGGCCGCGGTGGACTGCACCGTCGCGCTGCGTGGCCGGTGCGCGAAGAACGCGCCCTCGCCAACCACGGACCCGGGCCCAACGAGTGCAATGCGCAGGCGCTCTTTTTCGTCCTGGTAGTGCACACTCAGGTTGCCGCTTTCGATGAAATACAGCGTCCGGTCCGCCGAACCTTGCGCAAACAGCACATGCCCACTCGGGATGGTCAAGGGCTGCAAATAAGTGCCCAGCAAGTCCCATTGCGCAGGCGACAGCGGGTTGTTCAGGCTCTCGTCGTCAGGTGCCTGGGCGACGGCCGCGACGAGGCCCGAGAGGTCGAGTCTGGCGGCAGGGGGTGCGAGGCTGGACATGGTGCTGCATACGCTACCGCGGCTGTCGCGCCGCCACAAGCCCTATTTACCCACGCTTACAAAACTCAGCGCGGCGCGAGGATGGCCATGGTGAGGCGCGAGGTGCAGGTCAGCTCCCCGGCCTCGTTGACGAGGTCGATCTGCCAGACCTGGGTGGTGCGCCCCACGTGCACCGCGCGTGCCGTGCCCGTGACCCAGCCGCTCGTGGCCGAGCGGATGTGGTTGGCGTTGATTTCCAGGCCCACGGCGTGGTGGCCTTCGGGGCAGGCATGGTAGGCGCCCATGGAGCCCAGCGATTCGGCCAGCACCACGCTCACGCCGCCATGCAGCAGACCAAAAGGCTGCTTGGTGCGCGCGTCCACGGGCACGCGCCCACGCAGAAAATCGGGGCCGATTTCGGTGATCTCTATGCCCAGGTGGCTGGCGGCAGTATTGGCTTGGGCGTCTTGCAGCGCTTGCAACGAGATGGGTTTTTTCCAGATGGACATGGGAATGGCGTGGTGAGGCGGAGAAAATCGGCAACAGGCAGGGCTCAGCGCCCCTGAAAGACCGGCGCGCGCTTTTCCTGCCAGGCCAGGGTGCCTGCGCGCAGGTCTTGCGAGGCTGCGCTGCGCTGCACTTCGCGCGCGATGCTTTCGGCGTCGGCGCGGCCGCGGGCGATCTGGTTCAGGTGCTTTTTCATGCCCAGCAAGGCAATCGGCGCCATGGCCGCGAGCGTCTGCACGAGGGCGCGCACGGCTTCGGCAGGATCGGGGCCGTCAACCAGGTGCGTGAGGTAGCCGCAGGCGTGCATCGCGCGCGCGTCGAGCTTTTCGGCGCACAGGAAAAGGCGCTTGGCCATGTCGAGACCCAGCCGGCTGACGTAGCGCTCCAGGCCGCTTTGGTAAAAGTGCAGGCCCAGGCGCGCGGCCGGGATGAACATCTCCGCTGCACTGCTGCCCACGCGAAAATCACAGGCCAGCGCCATGTCGGTGGCGCCGCCATAGACGCCGCCCTGGATCGCAGCGATGGTCACGGCGCGGCAATCTTCGAGCGCATCGACCATCTCACCGAAAGCGCTGCCCTTGTTCTGGCTCTGCGCGACCTGGCCGATGTCGTAGCCGCTGCAAAAATGTTTACCTTCGGACTGCAGCACCAGCACCAGCACACCGGGCGTCTGGTTGACGGTGGCTACGTGGCGGATGAGTTCGGGCAGGTCCTCGGGCGTGAGCTTGTTGGCCACGCGCGGGCGGCGCAGGGTGATGGTGGCGATGGCACCATCGACGTGAAGCAGCGGAAGCATGGGACAAGGAGTGGTCGAAGTGGAGCGGAAGCGAAAAATGTATCAAAAACGGGGCGCCCAGGCAGCGCCGCCGCGCCCCGTCGCTGCGGGCCGCCCCCTGCAGGGCTGGCGCCAGCGGCTTTACACCATCATTTTCGAGTCGGACACGCGCGCCGGGCGCTGGTTCGACCAGGGCCTGATCGTGGCGATCCTGCTCAGCGTGGCCGTGGTCATGGCCGACAGCGTGCCCGCGCTGCACCAGCGCCTGGGCGGCGTCTTCACCTTGGCGGAGTGGGGTTTCACGCTGCTGTTCACGCTCGAATACCTGCTGCGCCTGGCCTGCGTGCCGCACCCCTGGCGCTACGCCACCAGCTTTTTTGGCATCGTCGATCTGCTCGCGCTGCTGCCCACCTATCTGGCGCTGCTGCTGCCCGAAGCGCATGTGCTGATCGACGTGCGCGTGCTGCGCCTGCTGCGCGTGTTTCGCGTGTTCAAGCTCACGGCGTACATCACCGAGTACCGCGGCCTGGCGCTGGCCTTGCACGCCAGCCGACGCAAGATCACGGTGTTCATTACCGGCGTGCTCATGGTGGTGCTGGTTCTGGGCACGCTGATGTACGTGGTCGAGGGGCCGGCGCACGGCTTCACCACCATTCCCACTTCCGTGTATTGGGCCATCACCACGATGACCACCGTGGGCTTTGGCGACATCACGCCCAAGACGGACCTGGGCCGCTTCATTTCGTCGGTGATGATGCTGCTGGGCTGGGGCACCCTGGCTGTACCCACGGGCATCGTGACGGCCGAGATGGCAGCGCAGCGCCAGGCCTCGCTGGGCATCGCGCCCACCCCTGTCACCACCCGCACCTGCCCCGAATGCTTGCGCGAAGGGCATTTGCCCGAGGCGCGCTTTTGCATGCACTGCGGGGCGCCGCTGCCGCCCTGGGCGCACGACGTCTGAGGGACCCACGCACATTACACTTGCCGGCTCTGCTGCGCCTGTGCTTTTTGGGTGCACAGTGCTTTTCCTTGACACAGCACCACCCCATGTCCATGGACTCCCCGGGCGCGGCCCGCACCAGCCTTGAACTCAAAAGCGCCTCGCTGCCCGTGGTGGCCGTGCTGCTCAAAACCGCCGATCTGGCGCAGGTGGCGGCCGAGCTTGCCGCGCGCCGCGCGGCCGACCCCGGCTTTTTCGACAACGACCCCGTGCTGATCGACCTGGCCGCGCTGCGTGAAAGCGACGCGGCGATTGACTTTGCCGCGCTCGGCGCCCTGCTGCGCCAGCACCGCACGCAACCCGTGGCCGTGCGCGGCGGCAGCCTGGCGCAGATGGCGGCGGCGCATGCCGCAGGGCTGGTGGCCGCGCCCGACGCGAGCGCCGCCCGCGAACGCGGCGCGAGCGCCGTAGCGCCCGCCTCGGCCGCGCCGCAGACCAGCGTGCGCGAGGTCGAGGTAGTGCGCGAGGTGGTACGCGAGGTCGTGCGCGAGGTGCCCGGGCCCGGCGCCGCCGCCGTGGTGATCGACAAGCCGCTGCGCTCGGGCCAGCAGGTCTATGCGCGCGGCGCCGACCTCGTGGTGCTGTCGGTGGTGAGCTTCGGCGCCGAGGTGATCGCCGACGGCAACGTGCACGTCTATGCGCCGCTGCGCGGGCGCGCCATCGCGGGCGCGCGCGGCAACACCGAGGCGCGCATCTTCAGCACCTGCATGGAGCCGCAGCTCGTGTCGATTGCCGGCATCTACCGCACCACCGAAACGGCCCTGTCCGCACAAGTGCTGGGCAAGCCCGCGCAGGTGCGCCTGGAGGGCGAAAAGCTGCTCATCGAGCCGCTCTGAGCGCCGCTTTGGGTACCATTCGCGCACTTCGCATCCAAGCCGTCATCCATTCACCTTTTCCCCAGGGACTTTGCAACACATGGCCAAAATCGTCGTCGTGACCTCCGGCAAAGGTGGCGTGGGCAAAACCACCACCAGTGCCAGCTTTGCCTCGGGCCTCGCGCTGCGCGGCCACAAGACCGCAGTGATCGACTTCGACGTCGGCCTGCGCAACCTCGACCTCATCATGGGCTGCGAGCGCCGCGTGGTCTATGATCTGATCAACGTGATCCACGGCGAAGCCAATCTGAACCAGGCGCTGATCAAGGACAAGCAGTGCGACAACCTGTTCATCCTCGCCGCGAGCCAGACGCGCGACAAGGACGCGCTCACGCTCGAAGGCGTCGAAAAAGTGCTCAAGGACCTCGCCGACATGGGTTTTGAATACATCGTCTGCGACTCGCCCGCGGGCATAGAGACCGGCGCGCTCATGGCCATGCACTTTGCCGACGAGGCACTGCTCGTGACCAACCCCGAAGTCTCCTCGGTGCGCGACTCCGACCGCATCCTGGGCATGCTGGGCAGCAAGACCCGCCGCGCCATCGAAAGCGCCGAGCCCGTCAAGGAGCACCTGCTCATCACGCGCTACAACCCCAGCCGCGTGCAGGACGGGCAGATGCTCTCGCTCGAAGACATCCAGGACATCCTGCGCATCCCGCTGATCGGAGTGATCCCAGAGTCCGAGTCCGTGCTGCAGGCGTCCAACCAGGGCATCCCGGCGATCCACCTGCAAGGCACGGACGTGGCCGAGGCCTACAAGGACGTGGTCGCGCGCTTTCTGGGCGAAGAAAAACCGCTGCGTTTCGTCGAGGCCGAAAAACCCGGCTTCTTCAAACGCCTGTTCGGGGGCCGCTGAGCCATGGCCTCTTTTCTGTCTTTTCTGCTCGGCGAGAAAAAGAAGACGGCTTCCGTCGCCAAGGAGCGCCTGCAGATCATCCTCGCGCACGAGCGCAGCGGCCGCAACGCCGGCCAGCCCGACTACCTGCCCGCGCTGCAGCGCGAACTGATGGCCGTCATCTCCAAATACGTGGCCATTGACCCGAACGACATCAAAGTCCACCTCGAACGCCAGGACAACCTCGAAGTGCTCGAAGTGAAGATCGAGCTACCCGAAGCCGGGCGCTGAAGCGCGTGCAACGATTGCCGCCGAGCGGCTTGTATTTTCAACCCAGATTGTCCATTAGGCGGTGCTGCGCACCTACGCGGGCGCTGGCGGACGCCTGACGGTCATTTTGACCGCGGTTTCGGCGTCCATGGCATCGGCCATGGACTTCTCACCCGCGGCCAAACTGCCACGCCAGCCGCCTCACCATCGTCCCGCGTCCTAATGGACAATCTGGGTTCAATAAAAAACTGCTCTGCGGCGCATCAAGATTGCGTGAGCAGCTATTTTTATAAGAGCGTCACAGCGGATGCTCGGTGTAAAAGCGCCCGCCGTGGTACAGCAGCGGCGGCGTGCCGGGGCGGTGTGCGCAATGCTCGACTTCACCCACGAAGATGGTGTGGTCGCCCTCGGCGTACTGGCTGCGGTTGAAGCATTCGAACACCGCCGCCGCGCCCGCAATGATGGGCGCACCGGCCACACCCGGCGCGTGCTGCACGCCCGCCCAGCGATCGACGCCGCGCTGCGCGAAGCGCTCGGCCAGGTCGCGCTGGTCGGCCGCGAGCACATGGATCGCGTAGTGCGAGCCGGCCATGAAAGCCGGCAGCACCGAGGCCGCATGCGCCAGGCTCCAGAGCACCAGCGGCGGCGCCAGCGATACCGAGTTGAAAGAGCTCGCCGTCAGCCCGACCAGCTCACCCTCGGCCCCGCGCGCCGTGACGATGGTCACGCCCGTGGCAAACATGCCCAGCGCGGCACGGAATTCGCGCGACGAAAACGCAGGCGCACGGGCCTGCATGGGGCGGGGCAGCAGCTGGGACACGGTCATCGCAATCGGGGGCGGGAAAATCGGCGCCATTATGGACAGCTATGCGTCATGGGCGCAAAGTCTGCGCCAAACTACGGGTCTGTCTGCGCACACCTCAAGAGAAAACCCATGCCGCCACCATCGCCCACCACCCCTGCCCTTGCAACCCAGCCGCGCGTCGGCGTGGCGCTGGGCAGTGGCTCGGCGCGCGGGCTCGCGCACATCGGCGTGCTGCGCGCGCTGCAGGAGGCCGGCATTGCCGTGCACTGCGTCGCGGGCACGAGCATGGGCGCGGTGGTCGGCGCGGTCTATGCGTCGGGCAAGATCGAGCGCATGGCCGAGCGGCTGGTCAACCTCGACTGGGCGGGCATCGTCGCGCTGCTGGACCCGGTGTTTCCACGCTCGGGGCTGATCGACGGCCAGCGCGTGGCCGAGTTCGTGCGCGCCCACGTGCCCGGCGCGCTGATCGAAGATCTGGCGCTGCCCTTTGCCGCCGTGGCCACCGACTGGGAGACCGGCGCCGAGGTGGTGGCGCGCAGCGGCGAGCTGACCGAGGCCGTGCGCGCGAGCATCGCCGTGCCCGGCATCGTCACGCCGGTGCGCAGCAACGGCCGCTTGCTCGTCGATGGCGGCCTGGTCAACCCCGTGCCCGTGAGCGTGGCGCGCGCGCTGGGGGCCGAGGTGGTGATCGCGGTGGACCTGAACCACGACATCGTGAGCGGCCGGCGCAACCGCGTGGCGGTCAAGGGCCAGGGCGCGAATGGCAATGGCGTGAACGGCAATGGCGCAGCCGGCGATGGCCTGGCAGAGGGCAACGGCGCAACGACGAACACGAACGGCGAGGGCGACGCACAAGGCAAGGAGCGCGGCAAAACCAATGGCGGGGCGCTCACGCCCATACTCACGCGCCTGCTCGAGAGCCTGCACGCCAAGGAAAGCCCCATGTTCGCGCAGATCAGCGCCTGGCTGTGCCGCACGCCGCAGGAGCCCCTGCCCGGCATCTTCGAGGTGCTGCTGGGCTCGCTCTACATCATGCAGGCGCGCATCACCGAGGCCAGCCTGCAGCAAGACCCGCCCGAGATACTGATCCAGCCGCCGCTGGGCGCGGTGCGCTTCATGGAGTTCGACCGCGTCGAGGAGATCATCGCCATCGGCTGGCGCAGCGCACACGAGCAGCTCGCCGCGCAGTGGCCCGCTGTGGCGGCACAGGCGCGGCGATAGCTATCGTTTATATAGCAAAAAATGGGTAATGTTTTTGCCTTCTAGCGCTCTATCAGCAAGCGTTATAAGCTTCCCTAAAAAGAGCAAAACCACCAAATACTTGCAGTCATCGCCGGCACCCGCATGGCGTGCATCGGCAAGGGTTACAGTCTCGCTCCATGCCACATCCACCTGCGGCGCCGCTGCTGTGCTCCCTGCAAGGGCCTTGGCGGCGCGTGCTTTTTGTCGCCGTGTACGAGGCCATCGCGATCGCCGTGTCGGCGCTGGGCTTCATGTGGGCCTCGGGGCAGGGCGCGGTGCATTCGGGCGTGATCTCGGTTGTGTGCTCGGTGATCGCGATCGTGTGGAATGTGCTGTTCAACACGCTGTTCGAGCGCTGGGAGCGCCGCCAGCGCGTGCGCGGGCGCAGCCTGGCGCGGCGCGTGGCGCACGCCATAGGCTTCGAGGCCGGGCTGTCGCTCGTGCTGGTGCCGCTGCTGGCCTGGTGGTTTGGCGTGAGCCTGTGGCAGGCGCTCGCGATGGACTTGGCGCTGCTGCTGTTTTTTTTGGTCTATACCTTCGTCTTCACCTGGGTGTTCGACCACCTGTTCGGCCTGCCAGCCGCGGCGCGCTGAACCCGATCGGCAGGCGCATGCCGCCAGCGCACCATGCGCGACATCCAACGAGCCGCCGAACGCCAGAAATGCCGCTCGCCCCCGTAAAATCGCCCCCTTGCCGCCAAGGAGCGTTGCAGCCGGCCTGGGGCCGGTCAGGCTTGGCGGGCCCCTTTCTTGCCCAACGACGCTCACCTGCATTGGCTTTTTCAGGTGAGTCTTTTCATGACGCAAACTTCCCCTTCCCCGCTGCGGCTCTCGGGCCTGGAGCCGCTGGTCATCGGCCCCGATACCTTGTTCGTCAACATCGGCGAGCGCACCAACGTCACCGGCTCCAAGGCGTTTGCGCGTTTGATCCTGAACGGCCAGTTCGAAGAGGCGCTGGCCGTGGCACGCCAGCAGGTGGAAAACGGCGCACAGATCATCGACGTGAACATGGACGAAGCCATGCTCGACAGCGAGGCCGCGATGGTGCGCTTTTTGCGCTGCATCGCCTCCGAGCCCGACATCGCGCGCGTGCCCATCATGATCGACAGCTCCAAGTGGAGCGTGATCGAAGCGGGCCTGCGCTGCGTGCAGGGCAAGGGCATCGTCAACTCGATCAGCCTGAAAGAAGGCGTGGCCGAGTTCAAACGCCAAGCGCGGCTCGTGCGGCGCTACGGCGCGGCGGCGGTGGTGATGGCGTTCGACGAGCAGGGCCAGGCCGACAGCTTTCAGCGCAAGATCGAGATTTGCGAGCGCGCCTACCGCATCCTCGTCGACGAGGTCGGCTTTGCGCCCGAGGACATCATCTTCGACCCCAACATCTTCGCCGTGGCCACGGGCATAGAGGAGCACGCGAACTACGCGGTGGACTTCATCGAGGCCACGCGCTGGATCAAGCGGCACCTGCCGGGCGCCAAGGTGTCGGGCGGGGTGAGCAACGTCTCTTTCAGCTTCCGCGGCAACGACCCGGTGCGCGAGGCGATCCACACGGTGTTCCTCTACCACGCCATCCGCGCGGGCATGGACTTAGGAATAGTCAACGCGGGCATGGTCGGCGTCTATGACGAGCTCGAACCCGAGCTGCGCGCGCGCGTCGAGGACGTGATCCTCAACCGCCGCCCCGACGCCGCCGAGCGCCTGATCGAAGTCGCCGAAAGCGCCAAGGGCGCGGCGCGCGACGACAGCAAAAAGCTCGCCTGGCGCGAAGGCACGGTGCAAGAGCGCCTCACGCACGCGCTGGTGCACGGCGTGACCGACTTCATCAGCGCAGACACCGAACAAGCCTACCGCGAGGCGCTCGCGCGCGGCGGGCGTGCGCTGCACGTGATCGAGGGGCCGCTGATGGACGGCATGAACGTGGTCGGCGACCTGTTCGGCGCGGGCAAGATGTTTTTGCCGCAGGTGGTCAAGAGCGCGCGCGTCATGAAGCAGGCCGTGGCGCACCTGCTGCCCTACATCGAGGCCGAAAAAGCCGCGCAGGCCGAGGCCGGCGCCGCCGTGCAGCACAAGGGCAAGATCGTCATCGCCACGGTGAAGGGCGACGTGCACGACATCGGCAAGAACATCGTCACCGTGGTCTTGCAGTGCAACAACTTCGAGGTCGTGAACATGGGCGTGATGGTGCCCTGCCACGACATCCTGGCCAAGGCCAAAGAGGTCGGCGCCGACATCGTGGGCCTGTCGGGCCTGATCACGCCCAGCCTCGAAGAAATGCAGCACGTGGCCGCCGAGATGCAAAAAGACGCCCACTTCCGCGAACGCCAGATTCCGCTGCTGATCGGCGGCGCCACCACGAGCCGCGTGCACACCGCGGTCAAGATAGCGCCGCACTACGACGGCCCCGTGGTCTATGTGCCCGACGCCTCGCGCAGCGTGGGCGTGGCGCAGGGCTTGCTGGGCCAGCAGCGCGCGCAGTTTTTGGCCGACTTGCGCACCGACTACGACAAGGTGCGCGCGCTGCACGCAAGCAAAAAACAAACTCCCCTGTGGCCGCTGGCCAAGGCGCGTGCCAACAAAACGCCTCTAGACTGGGCCGGCTACCAGCCGCCCGTGCCGCACTTCATCGGCCGGCGCGTGTTTCGCAACATCGCGCTCGCCGACTTGGTACCCTACATCGACTGGACGCCGTTCTTCCAGACCTGGGACCTGGCGGGCAAATACCCGGCGATCCTGCACGACGAGGTCGTGGGCGCCGAGGCGCAGCGCGTGTTTGCCGACGCGCAGGCCATGCTGAAAAAGATCATCGATGGCCGCTGGCTCACGGCCAACGCCGTCGTCGGCTTCTGGCCCGCGAACCGCGTGGGCGACGACGACATCGCGCTCTACGCCGACGAGGCACGGCACATGCCCGTGCTCGTGTGGCACGGCCTGCGCCAGCAGACCGAAAAGCAGCCCGGCCCCGATGGCCAGATGCGCCCGAGCCGCTGCCTGGCCGACTTCGTGGCACCGCGAGACGCTTCTGTTTCAGGAGCTACTAGCGTAGGTAAATCGGGCGCTATAGGCCAAAACGATGCTAAAAACGGCAGTCCGGCGCCGCTGCGCGACTACCTGGGCGCGTTCGCCGTCACCGCGGGCCTGGGCGTGGACGTGAAAGAGGCCGAATTTTTGGGTCAGCACGACGACTACAGCGCCATCATGCTCAAGGCCCTGGCCGACCGCCTGGCCGAAGCCTGCGCCGAATGGCTGCACGCGCGCGTGCGCCGCGAGCTCTGGGGCTACGCCGCCGACGAAGCGCTGAGCGTGGAGCAACTCATCGCCGAGCAATACCGCGGCATCCGCCCCGCGCCCGGCTACCCGGCCTGCCCCGACCACAGCATCAAGCGCGAGCTGTTCGAGCTGCTGCAGGCGCACGACATCGGCATGCACCTGACGGACAGCCTGGCCATGACGCCGGCGGCGAGCGTGTGCGGTTTTTACTTCAGTCACCCCGAAAGCCGCTACTTCAACGTCGGCAAGATAGGCCCAGACCAGTTGCAAGACCTGGCCCAGCGCCGCGGCATGGACGAGGCGGAACTGCAGCGCCTGCTCGCGCCGAATCTGTAGCCTTGTCGTCGCTTGCCAGTTCGCACAGGAGGCGGGCTTTGTCCGCATTTGTCACGGCATTTACAAACAGGCCAAACCTGCGCCCCTTGCAAGCGCTAAGCTCGACTCCCAACTCAATCTCGACTTGTTTCATGCGAGAGGAAAAAAGTCTATGAACACGTTTTCTTCCACGGCCCATGCGCAGCAGCCTGCTGCGCCGGCCCCATCATCGACCCTCAAATGGCTCTGGGGCGCGGTAGGTGCGCTCACGCTGGCCGTGCTTGCGCTGGGCGGCACGCTGATCGCGCAGCAGCACAAGGCCGCCTCGCAAGAACAAGCGCAGCAAGCCGAGGTCGCGGCGCGCACGCCGGAATCCGAAGTCATAGAAGAAAAAGCGCCCCAGACGCAGAACCAACCGGCGCAGCAAGCTCCTGAAACGGTAGCTGCACAAGCTGCCGCAGGTGCCGCCCCGGCGGCGACCAAGGCGCCGCTCCAGGCGCCCGCCCCTGCCCCGGCACGGCCCGCGCGCCAGCATGCGGTTGCGCCACGTGCGGGCACTACCACTGCACCGGCGGCGGCGCCCCAGCCCGTGGCGCAGGCACCGCAGCCCGTGACCCCCGTCGCGCCCGTGTGCGCGGTCTGCGGCCGCGTCGAATCGGTGCGGGCCATCCAGAAGTCCGCACCTGCCAGCGGCGTCGGTGCCGTGGCGGGCGGGGTGCTCGGCGGGGTGCTGGGCAACCAGGTGGGCGGCGGCACGGGGCGCGCGCTCGCCACCGTGGCCGGCGCCGTGGGGGGCGGCTACCTGGGCAACACCATAGAAAAGCGCAGCCGCACCGAGACGGTCTATGAAGTGCGCGTGCGCATGGATGACGGCTCGCTGCGCTACTTCCAGCGCGCCCAGTCCGTACCCGTGGGCGCGCCCGTGGTGCTCGAAGGCCGGGGCTTCCGCCTCGTCGGCAATGAGCCCGCGCCGGCGCCGCAGTACCCGCAGTAGGAGCCTTTCGGACCGAGAAGCCGCGAGCGCGCAGGGGCTGCCATGCGCCTCGCGGCGTGTGGCGTGTGGCGTGTGGCGTGTGGCGTGTGGCGTGTGGCGTGTGGCGTGTGGCGTGTGGCGTGTGGCGTGTGGCGTGTTACTTGTCCACGAAGGCGCGCTCGACCACGAAGTCGCCGGGCGTGGTGGTGCTGCCTTCCTTGAAGCCGCGCGCCTCGAGGATGGCCTTGAGCGAGGCCAGCATGGCCGGGCTGCCGCAGAGCATGGCGCGGTCCACCTGCGGGTCCAGCGGCGGGACGCCGAGGTCGGCAAACAGCTTGCCGCTTTCGATCAGGTCGTTGATGCGGCCCTGGTTTGCATAGGGCTCGCGCGTCACCGTGGGGTAGTAGCGCAGTTGCGCACGCACCATCTCCCCGAGGATTTCGTGCTGCGGCAGCTCCTGCGTGAGGTAGTCGTGGTAGGCCAGCTCGGCCACCAGGCGCACGCCGTGCACGAGCACCACTTCGGCAAATTTTTCATACGTGGCCGGGTCGCGGATGATGCTCATGAACGGCGCCAGCCCCGTGCCCGTAGAAAAAAGGTACAGGCGCCTGGCCGGCAGCAGGTAGTCGATGAGCAGCGTGCCCGTGGGCTTTTTGCCCACGATGATGCTGTCGCCCGCCTGGATGTGCTGCAGGCGCGAGGTCAGCGGGCCGTCGGGCACCTTGATGCTCAAAAACTCCAGATGCTCTTCGTAATTCGGGCTCACGATGCTGTACGCGCGCAGCAGCGGCTTGCCCTCGACGAGCAGGCCGATCATCGTGAAGTGGCCGTTGGAAAACCGCAGCGCCGAATCGCGCGTGGTGGTAAAGCTGAACAATCGGTCGGTCCAGTGGTGGACGCTGAGCACGCGCTCTTCGTGAAATGCACTCATGGTGTGTTTGCAGTGGGGGAAAAGTCGTTTTGCCGAGGAAAACACCCCCGGTGGCCGTCGGCTGAAAACCTCGCATTGTCCAACAAAGCGATCCAGGAGCCTGCCTGCTCAGGCGCGCCCCATGCGCTGAAACAGCCCGCCGGGCAGGCGCGCCACGCTAGCAATACGTACTCTCTAACCAAGGCTACAG
>CAVPUD010000149.1:0-20918 GCA_963708545.1 uncultured beta proteobacterium
TCAGCGCATTGCTCGGGTCATTGGCGGAGATGACGCGTCGTCCTCGTCAAGCACGAGCGCCGGCAGGCCGATGAGCGCGAAGGTTTCGCCGGCGACGCGGGCGCGCTCGAGTTGCAGACGCGTGGCGAGGAAGGCGGCGCGGGCAAGGTGCGGCCGCAATTCGTCGAGCTTGCGGATGACGGACAGCTCGACCGGTCCGCGGTTATGCGAGCGTTCGAGGCAAATGCGCAGGAACTGTTCCTGCGCCCCATCGTGGTGCGCGATGCCACCACGAGCGAGGCGCTCATGACCGACCGCTACGAGGCCATCCGCGCCGTGCAGCAGGCCGCGCAGCCCGAGCAGCGCGCGCTGCTCAACGCCGTCTCGGGCGCGCCGGTGTTGCCTGCGCTGCCCGCCAAGGCGGCGCCGACTGGGCCCATGGGCAATCCCGCCCCCGTTTCACCCGCCTCGCCAACCGCACCGCAAAGCGCCGCCCCAGCGCCCGCCGGCGGCAGCCAGTAAAACCCCATGCGCTACCCCCTGCCCTACGCATTCGCGCGCAGCGCGCAACTGCTGCTCGAAGACGACGGCCAGCAGCCCGTGCTCTGGCACGGCCCCGCGCCCGACGTCGGCGCGCTCGGCGAGGTGCTGCGCAAATATGCCGTGCGCCGCCTGCTGCCGCTCGACGCCGCGGGCCTCGCGCAGCGCATCAGCGCGGCCTACGCGCAGGGTGAATCGAGCGCCGCCACCGTGGTCAGCGAAGTCGAATCCGACGCCGACCTCTCACGCATCATGCAGGAGCTGCCCGCGGTCGAAGACCTGCTCGAAGCCGCCGACGACGCACCCATCATCCGCATGCTCAACGCGCTGCTTACGCAGGCCGCGCGCGACGGCGCGAGCGACATCCACATCGAGCCCTACGAGCGCCACTCCAGCGTGCGCTTTCGCATCGACGGCGACCTGCGCGAGGTGGTGCAGCCGCACCGCGCGCTGCACGCCGCGCTGATCTCGCGCCTCAAGATCATGGCCGACCTCGACATCGCCGAAAAGCGCCTGCCGCAGGACGGCCGCATCAGCCTGCGCCTGGGCACGCGCGCCATCGACGTGCGCGTCTCCACCTTGCCCGGCGCGCACGGCGAGCGCGCCGTGCTGCGTTTGCTCGACAAGAGCGCGAGCCGCCTGAGCCTCGAAGCCGTGGGCATGCAGGGCGAAGTGCTGCGCCGCTTCGAGGCGCTGATCGCGCAGCCCCACGGCATCATCCTCGTCACCGGCCCCACGGGCTCGGGCAAGACGACCACGCTGTACGCCGCACTCGCACGCCTGGACGCCGCGCACAGCAACATCATGACGGTGGAAGACCCGATCGAGTACGAGCTGCCCGGCATGGGCCAGACGCAGGTCAACCCCAAAATCGACCTGACTTTCGCCAAGGCCCTGCGCGCCATCCTGCGCCAGGACCCGGACGTGATCATGATCGGCGAGATCCGCGACTTCGAAACCGCGCAGATCGCGATCCAGGCCAGCCTCACGGGCCACCTCGTGCTCGCCACGCTGCACACCAACGACGCCGCGAGCGCCATCACGCGCCTGAGCGACATGGGCGTGGAGCCGTTCCTGCTCAGCAGCTCGCTGCTGGGCGTGCTCGCGCAGCGCCTGGTGCGCAAATACTGCAGCGCCTGCCACGGCCAGGGCTGCGAGGCCTGCGGCCACACCGGCTACGCCGGACGCACGGGCGTGTTCGAACTGCTCGTGGCCGACGAGACGATCCGCGCGCAGATCCACGCGCAGGCGCCCGAAGCCGAAATCCGCGCCAGCGCCATCGCCGCCGGCATGACGCTGATGCGCGACGACGGCGAACGCCTGATCGCCGCAGGCATCACGAGCCGCGAAGAAGTGCTGCGCGTGACGCGGGATTGAGCATCAAATGGGGCCCTAACGCCCGTCTGGCTTGCGTGAGATGCTATTGTTGTCACAACATGGATGGACCAGCCCCGAAGCGCGCAGGGAGGCCAAGAGCGCAGTTTGCGCTGCAATCCACTTGACCGTGAAGTTCGCTCTTAGCCCTCTTCGAGTTCCTTGAGCGACTTGCCACTTGCATCTTTCCAAGCGGTAAGACTATTGGCTCCGCCACCATGAATGACGGCGGCCGCAGCGCTTGGACTGTCAAATTCCGTGTCTTTGGTGAACACCCAAAATCCGTCCTTCTCGACGAGGGTTCCATCTTGCACGAGTTTCTTGCGCAGCGCGATGACGTACGGATGTTGTGATTCGGCAGAAGGGCGTTCGGCGGCCACCGCGGTCGAGTCTTTGAACCTAAATCCGGCAGTTGAGCGCGCCCGAGCGTGTCGTCATCGGGTGCACTGGCAAGGCGCAAACCGCAGCCATGGCGGGTGCCATGGCGAGGATTTGCAACGCAGCCAGCGTGCCCGAGGGCGGCGCGATCGGGTGCGCAGCGCTCTCACCCGATGGGTGAGTCTCGCAGCGTGAAAAATCATTCGAAGAATCAAAGCGTTGCAGACAAAATGCAGCGGTCAACTGCCGGATTGAGGATCATTCCTGCCGTGGCCGCAGCACCAAGCCCAGCCCGGCCATGATGGGCAGTGCACCGAGCAGATCGGAGAGAGGGATGCGCTCGCCAAGCAGCAGCACCGCGAGCAAAGTGCCGAACAGCGGGTTCAGCAAGTGGAAGCTGCTCGCGCGGGCGGCGCCGCCGTGGCGCACCAGCCACAGCAGCATCAAGGTGGTGCCGATCGACACCACCACCGCGAGGTACAGCAGGCTGCTGAAAAATGCCACGCTCGGCAGCACGGTCAGCCCCTCGCGCCACCAGGCGAGCGGCAGCAGCACGAGGCCGCTCGCGGGCAGTTGGATCAGCGCGATGCGCCACGGATCGAGCCGGCCCGCAACCTTTCGGTACAGCAAGGTCGAAACCGACAAGGCCACCGTGCCCAGCAGGATCAGCGCCACGCCGTGCACGTCGGCAGACCCCGAGAGCGCCCGTGCGCGCATGATCCACACCACGCCCGCAAAACCCGCAGCGAGCCCCGCGGCAGCGCGCCAACCGAGTCGCTCGCGCAGCGCCAGCGCCGCGAGCGCCGAGGTCATCAAAGGGCTGGTGCTCACGACGATGGTGGTGAGCCCCGCGGGCACCGTGCGCATGCCCACGAAGGCCAAACCCAGATAGACGGCGTTGTTGAGCAAGCCCGCGAGCAGCGCCACGAGCCCATCGCGCAGTTGCTGCGCCTTGGGCGCGCGCTCGGGCTGCCCCGAGGCGCCGGCACCATGCGCAGCATCAGATACGCCACCGCGCAGACGGGCGATCGGCCACACCAGCAGCCCCGCGAGCAAAAAGCGCAGGCAGAGCAAGGTCAAAGGCCCGCTCGCCGCCATGCCGACCTTGCCCGCGATGAAGGCCGAACTCCACACGAAGCTGAACAGCGTCCCCACGAGCGCGAAACGCAAACGCGAAACCGGGGGCGGCGCCGCGGGCAGGGCAGTGATCGGAACGGGAGACATGCTTGGCTGTCTGGCTGGGTTGACGCACAAAGAGGCTGCCAGGAAGCTCATAGCGTACTGAACAGGGCGCATTCAAGCCCCAAGCACAACCGCCGCGAAAAACTTCGATGCGCCATGCGGATGGCAGCGAATATTCGGCGGTCAAGCGTCTTCGAGCACCCGCATCTCGATGTTCAATCCGGCGGCCGTCGCCATGTTCACCAGCGCATCGAGACTGAAGAGGTTGATCTTGCCGCGCATCAGGTCGGAGATACGCGGCTGCGTCACGCCGAAGAGCTTGGCCGCTTGCGCCTGGCTCATTCCGGTGCGCGCAAGGTGGTTCTTCAGGGCCATCATCAGGGCGGAACGCAGCTTCATGTTTTCCGCCTCTTGCGGGGTGTCTTCGATCGCATCCCACACACTGGCAAATCGTTGTTTGCTCATAGGTCTAGCTCCTTCAACAAGTCGCGGTACCGTTTGGCGGCCAATTCGAGGTCGGTCTTGCTGGTCTTCGCTGTCTCTTCTGGAAGCAGTGGAGCACATAAACAGCATCGGCGAACTTGGCAACGTAGAGGACCCGGAAGGCACCGGCGGCATCCCGAATCCGAATTTCCTTCACACCTTGGCCCACGGTGTTCATGGGCTTCCAGTCATCCGGCTCCTGGCCGTTCTGTACCAAATCAAGCTGATGGCCCGCTTCGCGCCTGGCCGGGAGAGGAAAGGCGCGAAGGCCATCAAGCGAGCTCCCCAGAAACTCGATAGGCTTGGTATCGGCCATTCGTGGAATATACAAATTTTTATATTAATGAACAAGCTCGCTGGTGCGTCGCCGGAGCAGGCAAGCGACTTGGCATGCGTTGTTTTCCGTTTTCTGCGGCGACCCTAGGAGCCTGCCGGACTTTGGAATCGTCGGCTGTGAATGCGCCGCAGCGGCCCATTTTTTACCGTCTTTTTGCCCTATAGCACCACTATGGGGCGGCGAATCCGGCAAAAACGGGTCTCGCTGGGGCGCATTCTCGCTTTCGACGCCCAAAGCCCGACAGGCTCCCAGCAAAGTCAAAGGCCGGGCGCACCCTGCGCACGGCTCGCAGCGCGAGGTTATCAATGTTTTTGCCACTTTGCGCTTATGTATCCAGCGTAAGCAGCTATGAAAACATAAGCAAAAGACGCCCCTCCCCCCCATGTTACACAAGGCAGAAAAATGTGGACTCGGGCAACAGCAGGAAAGATTGCTGGCCCTGGCCGCCTTGCTGCGGTGCAATGAAGCCTCGTTCAACTTGCCAAGAAGGAGCTTTCATGAAAGCACAGCAACGATGCCTTTTCCCGTTCGAGACGCGCAGCGTGATGCTTTTTGCAGTCCTGACCCTGGGCGGTCTGGGTGCGGCGCAGGCGCAGGGCAACGCGCCCGCGCCGCAATGGGGGCCGGCGGGCACGTCGGGGAAATCCGCGCCGCGCTCGAATGCACAGGCCACCAAGCCCGAGAGCAGCCAGACCGGCACCCCCACGGACGGCCAGGCCAGCGGCCAGACCGATGCCGTGGACGAGGCTTTCGAGCGCGCCGACGCCAACCGTGACGGTCAATTGAGCCCGCAAGAAGCCGCCACGCTGCCCGCCATCGGCCAGCGCTTCCAGGCGCTCGACACCGATCGCAACGGCACGCTCTCGCGCGCCGAATTCGCGCGCGGCGTCCAGCCGTAAGCGCAGGAGCCTGTCGGACTTTGGGCGTCGAAAGCGAGAATGTGCCGCAGCCGACGATTCCAAAGTCGGACGGGCTCCGTGGCTTCCTCTTCACTCGTGCCGCAGCGCCTCGATCGGGTCGAGCCGCGCGGCGCGGCGTGCGGGGAAGTAGCCGAACACCACGCCTATGGCCGCGGAAAACGCGAACGAAAGCAGGTTCACGCCCACGTTCACCGTGTAGGGCACGCCCATCAGGAAGGCCAGTCCGAGCGAGGCCAGCGCCGCGAGCACTATGCCCACGAGGCCGCCGAGCGCGGCCAGCACCACGGCCTCGATCAAAAACTGCATCAGCACTTCGCCCTCGAGTGCGCCAATGGCCAGGCGCAGGCCGATTTCGCGCGTGCGCTCGGTCACGCTCACGAGCATGATGTTCATGATGCCTATGCCGCCCACGAGCAGGCTCACCGCGGCCACGGCGCCGAGCAAGGTGGTGAGCACGCGCGTGGTGCCCGAGAGCGTGTCGGCAAGCTGCTTGGTGTCGAGCACGTTGAAGTTGTCCTCGTCGGTGCTCGCGAGCTTGCGCCGCTCGCGCAGCAGCTGGGTCAGGCTGGCCTTAACGCGCTCGGGGTCGCTGCCGTCCTGCATGGACACGAGCAGCGTGTTCACGCGCGTGTTGCCCGTGACGCGGCGCTGGTAGGTCTTGAGCGGCATGAGCACCACGTCGTCCTGGTCGTTGCCGAATGCGCCCTGCCCCTTGGAGCCGAGCACGCCGATGACCTCGCACGAGAACGCCTTCACGCGCAGGTACTGGCCCAGCGGGTCGCCGGATTCGCCAAAGAGCTCGCGCCGCACGGTCTCGCCGATCAGGCACACGGCCGAGCCGGCGCGCAGTTCGGCGTCGCTGAAGTCGCGGCCCGCGCGCACCGTCCAGTTGCCCACTTGCAGCCAGGCGTTGGTACTGCCCGTGACGATGGTGGTCCAGTTGCGCCCGTTCGCGACCGCGGTGGTGCTGGTGCGCGCCTCGGGTGCCACGGCGAGGATGCCGCCGATCTGCTGCACGATGGCGTCGGCGTCCACGTCCTTGAAGGCCGACGCGCCGCCGCTGCCGCCGGGGCCCATGCGCTGGCCGGGGCGGATCTGCAACAAATTGGTGCCCAGGCTCGCGATCTGGTTCTGGATGGCCTGGGTGGCACCGTTGCCCAGCGTGACCATGGTGATGACCGCGCTCACGCCGATCACTATGCCCAGCACCGTGAGAAAGGAGCGCAGCAGGTTGCGCCGGATCGAGCGCAGCGCGAGCAAGATGGTACTCAGCAGCATCTCAGGCGCCCTCCTCGTTTATCGCGGTCTGGGATGGCGCCGCCTCTGCCGCCGTCACGCTTTGGTGGCCAGGGCGCAGCATCTGCGGTGCGGGGTTGGGCGCGTCGCGCTCCACCTGGCCATCGACGAAGTGCACGATGCGCCGCGCGTAGTCGGCCATGTCGGGCTCGTGCGTGACCATGAGCACGGTGATGCCGTGCTCGACGTTGAGGCGCCACAGCAGCTCCATGATTTCGTGGCTGCGGTGCGTGTCGAGGTTGCCCGTGGGCTCGTCGGCGAGCAGCACCACAGGCGCCGTGACGATGGCGCGCGCAATGGCCACGCGCTGCTGCTGCCCGCCCGAGAGCTCGGCCGGCGTGTGGTGCTCCCAACCCTTGAGGCCCACATCCGCGAGCGCCTGCGCAGCCGCGGCGTGGCGCTTGGCCGCGGGCTCGCCGCGGTACAGCAGCGGCAGCTCGACGTTTTCCAGCGCGGTGGTGCGCGGCAGCAGGTGAAAGCCCTGGAACACGAAGCCAAAGTAGCGCCGCCGCAGCAGCGCGCGCTCGTCGCGCGAGAGCCCTTCGACGTGCACGCCGCGAAACAGGTGCGCGCCGGTGCTCGGGTGGTCCAGGCAGCCGAGGATGTTCATGGCCGTCGATTTGCCCGAACCGCTCGGCCCCATGATGGCCACGAAGTCGCCCTGCTGCACGTCGAGGCTGATGCCCTTGAGCGCCTGGAAGGCCAGTACCCCTTCGCCATAGACCTTGGTCACGCCGCGCAGGCCGATCAAGGGCTGCGACGGTGGCGGCGACGGTGGCGGCGACGGTAACGGCGGCGGCGCGGCGCCTTGCGCTGCGCTCATGGCTTGGCCCCGGCGCGGCGCTGATCGACGATCACGGCCATGCCGGGCTGCAGGCCGCCACCGCTGACTTCGGTCACGCGCCCGTCGCTGATGCCCACCTGCACGCGCACGGGCTGCGGCTGGCCGTCCTTGAGCAGCCACAGCGGGCGCTCGTTGCTGCCCTGCGCAACCGCCGCGGGGCCCTTGGCCACGGTGCCGGCCTTGCGCGCGTTGCGCGGCATGCGCGGCATGAGCTGCGCCATGATGCCGCCGCCCGATCCCCCAGACTTTGCCGCCCCCGGCGTGGACGCCGCGCCAGCCGCAGCCGCCGCCCCCGGCGTGGACGCCTGCGTGGGCGTGAAGCGCAGCGCCGTGTTGGGCACCAGCAGCACGTCCTTGCGCTCGGTGGCAACGATGGTCGCAGTGGCCGTCATGCCGGGACGCAGGGCCAGGTCGTGGTTGTCCACGTCCAGCCAAGTGGTGTAGGTGACCACGTTGTCGGTCTTGGTCGAGCCGAAGGACACGCGCGTGACCTCGGCCGGAAAGCGCCGCGTGGGGTAGGCGCTGACCGTGAAGCTGGACGGCTGCCCCACGCGCACCACGCCCACGTCGGCCTCATCGACGTCGGCATAGACGCGCAGGTGCGTCAGGTCTTCGGCGAGCGTGAGCAAGGTCACGGCCTGCAGCGACGCGGCCACGGCGGTGCCGGGCTCGACCGTGCGTGCGAGCACCACGCCGTCTATGGGCGAGCGGATCGAGGCTTTCGAAAGATTGGTCTCGTCGGTGGAAAGCGCCGCGCGCGCGTCCTGCACGCTCGCGCGCGCGCTGGCCTCGTCGGCTCGCGCGCGCGCGAGCGTCGCGAGGCCCGTGTCAAGCTCGGCTGCCGAGGGCACCTTGCCGCCCGACAGGCGCGCCACCTCTTGCAGGCGCGCGTAGTTCGCCTGGGCCTCTTTGGTCGTGGCCTCGGCCTGCGCGAGCCTGGCCTGCACCGCCGCCAGCATGGCGCGCGAGCGCTGCACCTGCGCTTCGAGCTTGGCGGTGTCGAGCACGATCAGCACCTGGCCCTTTTTCACGCGGTCGTTCACGTCCACGAACACGTCACGCACCATGCCCGAGAGTTCACTGCCTATGGCCACGGAGCGCGTGGGCTGCAGGATACCGTTGGCCATCACACTGAGCGTGAGGTTGCCGCGGCGCACTGCTTCGGTGACGTAGCTCGGTGCGGCGCTGGCGCTTTGCTGCGCGCGCCAGTAATAGCCGCCGCCCGCCACGAGCACGAGCGCAAACAGGCCCAGCCACACGCCAGGGCGCTGCCACCAGCGGTGCGCCAGGCCGTCGCCGAGCAGGTTTTTGAGCTCCGCCGCACTGGGCCGGGTCTGTGCCGCGGGCGCTTGGGCCGGTGCTGGGGAAGCCGAGGAATCGGAAGAATTCATGGTGGTGCCAAACAAGCAAAAACCGGTGGATGGAACGCGCGGGGTGCGGACACGCCAAAAAAGGGTCACTGCGGCGCAGGGCCATTCGTCCAGCCGCCGCCCAGCGCCTTGTAGAGGCGCACATGGTCGGCCGCCACGCTGGCCACGCTGCTCGCGACGTTGTCCTGCGCCGTGAGCAGGGTGCGCTGGGTGTCGAGCAAGGTCTGGAAGTCGATGCGGCCGCTGCGGTAGTTCTGCTCGGCCAGCAGCGCGGCGTTGCCCGCGGCCTCGGCGGCGGTCTGCAGGTGCGCCAGGCGCAGGCGCTCGTTGCGCAGCGCCGCGAGGGCGTCTTCCACGTCCTGCAGCGCGCTGAGCACGGCGGCTTCATAGTCGCTGCGCGCCTGCGCGAACATGGCCTCTTGCACGCGCACCTGGGCGCGCGCGGCGCCGCCATCGAAGATGGGCGCGGTCACGCTCGCGAGCAGGCCGCGCGTCACCGCTTCGCCCGTGTCCAGCGCGCCGAACGTGAGCGCGCTCAGGCCCAGCGAGCCGGCGATGTTGAAGCGCGGATAGCGCGCCGCATCGGCCTGCAGCACGCGCGCGAGCGCCGCGGCGATGCGCTGCTCGGCGGCGTGCACGTCTGGGCGCTGGCGCAGCACCACGGCGGGGATTTCGAGCGCCAGATCAGCGGGCGGCGCAGGCACGGCGGCCGGCGCGGCAAGCAGCGCGTCGAGCGCCGCGGGCGCCTGCCCGGTGAGCACCGCGAGGCTGTGGCGCGATTGCTCCAGGCTCGCCTGCAGCGCCGGGATCATCGCCGCCGTCTGCTCGGCCACGGTGCGCGCCTGCTCCACCACCTGCGAGCTCGTCAAGCCCGCCTGCATGCGCCACTCGGTGAGCTGCAGCGTCTGGCGCTGCGTCAACAGGTTGCTGCGCGCAATCGCCAGGCGCTGCTGCAGTCCGCGCACGTCGATGTAGTTGACGGCCACCTCGGCCGCGAGCGCCACCTGCACGGCGCCCAGGTTCGCCTCGGCGGCGCGCGCGTCGGCCGCGCTCGCCTGCAGCGCGCTGCTCAGGCGGCCAAACAGGTCGGGCTCCCAGCTGGCGTCGAAGCCGGCCTGGAACTGATTGCTCGTATTGCCCGCAGTACGGCTGCGCTGCGCCGAGGCCGAGGCGTTCAGGCTCGGGCGCAGCGCCGCGGCCTGCACGTCCACCTGCGCGCGCGCCTGCTGCAAGGCCGCGAGCGCACTGCGCACGCTGGGGTTGGCCTGCAAAGCCTGCTGCACCAGCGTGCTGAGCTGCGCATCGCCAAAACGCTGCCACCACTGCACGAGCGCGGCCGCGTGGCCGGGCAGCAGCGCGGGGCTGGCCGCATCGGCTGCGCTGAATGCGGCAGATGGGGTGGCGCCCGGCGCTGGCCCGACGATGGTCACATCCGCGCTCGCATCCGCGGGCGCCGACCACGCTGCGGGCAGCGCCACCGCCGGCACGGGCTGCTCGGGCGGCACCCAGTGCGCGCAGCCCGCCAGCAGGCCCAGCAGGCCCGCGCCAAACGCCGCCCGCCAGACGGTCCGTACCCAGGCGCGCGCGCCTGCCCTGCTGCGCGAGGGCGAAGTCAATGTGCTGTGCATGAGGAGCAATTGTGGCGGGCAAATTTATCGCCTCTGGGCCCTTGTGGTGAACCCGCCGTAAAGACGCCCGGCAGAAAACTCTCTATTTGATAGCAAAATATGACCCATAAAATTGGCAGATTGCGCTTTACCATACAGCGCAAAAAGCTATCAAAAAGAGGCCGATTTTTATGGATTTTCAGCATCCAGCGCCTCGAGCGGCCAGCGCGGCTTGACGTCGAAGGCGTAGTCGGTGTGCGCCTGCTGCCGGCCCGCCTGCAGGCGCATGGCCGCGGCCAGCGCGATCATGGCGCCGTTGTCGGTGCATAGGTGCAGCTCGGGGTAATGCACACGCACGCGGCGCGCCGCGCAGGCGGCGTCGAGCTGCGCACGCAGGCGCCGGTTCGCGCCCACGCCGCCGGCCACCACCACGCGCGTGAGGCCCGTCGCATGCAATGCAGCCAGCGTCTTGTGCACGAGCACCTCGACGATCGCGGCCTCGGTGCTCGCGGCCAGGTCGGCGCGGCGCGCCTCCAACGTATCGCCGAGCTTCTTGGCCTGCGTGAGCACCGCCGTCTTGAGCCCGGCAAACGAAAAATCGAGGTTGCCGCTGTGCAGCAGCGGGCGCGGCAGCGCGAAGGCCTTGGCGTCGCCCTGCTGCGCCAGCAGCGAGAGCGCCGGCCCGCCTGGATAGCCCAGGCCCAGCAGCTTGGCCGACTTGTCGAAGGCCTCGCCGGCCGCGTCGTCTATGGTTTCGCCCAGCAGCGTGTAACGGCCCACGCCATCGACGCGCATGAGCTGCGTGTGCCCGCCCGACACGAGCAGCGCGACGAACGGAAACTCGGGCGGGTCGGCGCTCAGAAAAGGAGAGAGCAAATGCCCCTCGAGGTGGTGCACGCCCAGCACCGGCCGCCCCAGCGCTGCAGCCAGCGCACAAGCCACTCCCGCGCCCACCAGCAGCGCCCCGGCCAGCCCCGGCCCGCGCGTGTAGGCCACCACGTCCACGGCCGCCAGCCGCGCGCCCGCCTGCGCGAGCACCTCCTCGGCCAGCGGCAGCACGCGGCGGATATGGTCGCGGCTCGCAAGCTCAGGCACCACGCCGCCGTAGGCCTGGTGCATGGAAATTTGGCTGTGCAGCGCGTGCGCGAGCAAGACCGGCACACCGCCGCCAGGCTTGCAGCGCACCAGCGCCACGCCGGTTTCGTCGCAGGAAGTCTCGATGCCGAGCACCAGGGCGTCGGCAGGCAGGTCGGCAGGCAGGCTCAGAGGGGCGCTCATAGGGGCGTGAGTGTAGGGCGCGCGACGGGGGACATTCGAATGTGCATTCCCGGCGTGCTTCTTGCTTTTCTGCGGCCATGACCGAAACCCTGCGCATCGTGGTCGTGGCCCCCGATCTGGCCGTGAGCGACCCTGACGACGAACACGCCCTGCTGCAGGCCGAGCGTTCGCGCGCCCTGCGCATAGGGCTGCTGGAAAACGGCTACAACCTCGTCGCCACGCTGCCCGCCGACGTGTTCCTGAGCGAGCGCCTGGCCCAGCTGCAGCCCGATTTGATCATCGTCGATGCCGAAAGCGAGGCGCGCGACGCCCTCGAGCACGTGGTGCTGGCCACACGCGCCGCGCGCCGCCCCATCGTGATGTTCACCAACGACGAAGACACCTCACACGTGCCCGCTGCGGTGGCTGCGGGCGTGACGGCCTACATCGTGGCCGGGCTGGCGCCGCAGCGCATCCGCCCGATTCTGGAGGTGGCCTTGGCGCGCTTTGCCCATGACGAGGCGCTGCGCGCAGAACTCGCACAGGCGCGCAACGCGCTTTCGGAGCGCAAAACCATAGACCGCGCCAAGGGCCTGCTCATGCAGCGCCAGGGCCTGAGCGAGCAGCAGGCCTACGACAAGCTGCGCAAGCTGGCCATGGACAAGGGGCTCAAACTCGGCGAGCTCGCGCAGCGCGTGCTCGACGCAGCGGACTTGCTGGGATAGCCAGCATGCACTCCAGGCAGCCGGGCATACCCCACGATGGTGCGGTGCACAAAACCCGTGCCCCGCCGCGGTGCCCTGCGCCCGCCCCACGTCCGGCAGGTCTGAATTCCTTACAGCGCTCGGTAGGCGGACGCAAATAGCTCCTTTTTCAAGAGCGCACCGAGCACCATGCAAAGCTGGCATGCCGCTTGCTTTGAATAGCCAAGACCAACGCAGGTCTTGCAGGCGGCTCCACCCAACGGCGGGTGGTGGCAGCCTCTTACCGGACAAAGGCGTCCCCATGCGTTTGCGCGCTGCCGCTGGCAGGCGTGAACGGCATGAGGACGCCTTTTTGTTTTTGCCTTTTCAACATCCACCCGAAGGAAGCGCTCCCATGACCGAATTGTTGAAAACCAGCCTTCAGCGCCGCACCGTGTTGCAGGCAGCCACCGTGGGCGCGCTGGGCGCCGGCCCTGCGCTGCGCGCGCTCGTGCATGCCCAGGGCTCCGATGCCCCCGAGAAAAAGGAAGTGAAGATCGGCTTCATTCCGCTCACCGACTGCGCCAGCGTGGTCATGGCCAGCGTGCTGGGCTTCGACCAGAAGTACGGCGTGAAGATCATCCCCAGCAAGGAAGCCAGCTGGGCCAGCGTGCGCGACAAGCTCGTGAGCGGCGAACTGGACTTCGCCCACGTGCTCTACGGTCTGGTCTATGGCGTGCAGCTGGGCATTGGCGGCCCCAAAAAAGACATGGCCGTGCTCATGACGCTCAACCAGAACGGCCAGGCCATCACGCTGAGCAAAAAATTGGCCGAACAAGGCGCCACCGACGGCCCCAGCCTGGCCAGGCTGATGCGCGGCGAAAAACGGGAATACACCTTTGCCCATACCTTCCCAACAGGCACGCACGCCATGTGGCTTTACTACTGGCTCGCAGCCAACGGCATCCACCCGCTGAAGGACGCCAAGGTGATCACCGTGCCACCGCCGCAAATGGTGGCCAACATGCGCGTAGGCAACATGGACGGCTTTTGTGTGGGCGAGCCCTGGAACCACCGTGCCATCATGGACGGCATAGGCATCACCGCCACCACATCGCAGGCCATCTGGCCCAGCCACCCCGAAAAGGTGCTGGGCACCACGGCCGAGTTCGTGCAGAAGAACCCGAACACGGCGCGCGCCGTCACCGCCGCCATCCTGGAGGCCAGTCGCTGGATCGACGAAAGCCTGGCCAACAAGAACAAGATGGCCGAGACCATCGCCGCCAAGGCCTACGTGAACACCAGCGTCGATGCGATCAACCAGCGCATCCTCGGGCGCTACCAGAACGGTCTGGGCAAGACCTGGGACGACCCGCTGCACATGAAGTTCCACGACGGCGGCGCGGTGAACTTTCCCTACCTCAGCGATGGCATGTGGTTCCTCACCCAGCACAAGCGCTGGGGCCTGCTCGCGGCCCACCCGGACTATCTGGCCGTGGCCAAAAAGGTCAACCGCATCGACGTTTATCAACAGGCCGCCGCGGCCGCCAAGGTGCCTCTGCCCAAGGGCGAAATGCGCAGCCACAAGCTGATCGACGGCGTGGTCTGGGACGGCAAAGACCCTGCCAAGTACGCCGACGGCTTCCAGCTCAAGGCCTGAGCGGCTGCACCAGCCCGCACCCCATCACCCCACACCCAGGAGCCCGCCATGGTCAGCGCCGTCTTTCACTCCCCGCCGCAAGCCCCTCCCACCGCCGGGCCTGCTCCCCAGCCCGCCCAGCCGACCTCGGCACCGGCCCGGCCCGCGCCGCGCACGCCGCCGGCCAAAGCCTCTGCGCGCGACGGGTCACGGCGCCTGTGGCTCGCGCTGCTGCCGCCGCTGTGTGGGCTGGGCCTGCTGCTCGGGGTGTGGGCGCTGGTTTCGGTCGGCACCGGGCACAGCATCCCCACGCCGCAAGAGACCTGGGCGCAGGCGCGGCAGGTGTTCAGCGACCCGTTTTACCGCAACGGCCCCAACGACCAGGGCGTGGGCTGGAACGTGCTGGCGTCGCTGCAGCGCGTGGCCCTGGGTTTCGGGCTGGCGGCGCTGGTGGGCATTCCGGCGGGCTTCGTGATCGGGCGCTTTCCCTTTTTGCAGCGCATGTGCAACCCCTTGGTCAGCCTGCTGCGCCCGGTGTCGCCGCTGGCCTGGCTGCCCATAGGGCTGCTGGTATTCAAGGGCGCCCACCCCGCGGCCATCTGGACGATCTTCATCTGCTCGATCTGGCCCATGCTCGTCAACACCGCCATCGGCGTGCAGCGCGTGCCGCAGGACTACATGAACGTGGCGCACGTGCTCCAGCTGTCGGAATGGAAGATCGCGACCAAGATCCTCCTGCCCGCCGTGCTGCCCTATCTGCTGACCGGCGTGCGCCTGGCCGTGGGCACGGCCTGGCTGGTGATCGTGGCGGCGGAGATGCTGACCGGCGGCGTGGGCATAGGCTTTTGGATCTGGGACGAGTGGAACAACCTCAACGTCAAGAACATCATCATCGCCATTTTCGTGATCGGCATCGTCGGCCTGGCGCTCGAATATGCCCTCGTCAAACTGGCCACGGCATTGACTTTCGAAGAGGTGCGCGCATGAACGACGCCCTGCACAGCAAATTCATCCAGGTCCAGGGCGTGGCCCAGACCTTCCACACGGCCAAAGGCCCGTTCCCGGCACTGCGCGACATCGACCTGTGCATTGCCAAGGGCGAATTCGTGGCGCTGATCGGCCACTCGGGCTGCGGCAAGTCCACCTTGCTCAACCTCATCGCTGGCCTGGCCGCGCCCACCGAAGGCGCTCTGCTGTGCGCCAACAAAGAGGTCAAGGGCCCGGGGCCAGAACGCGCCATGGTGTTCCAGAACCACTCGCTGCTGCCCTGGCTGACCTGCTTCGACAACGTCCATCTCGCCGTGGAGCGGGTGTTCGGCGCGCGCGAAAGCAAGGCCCAGCTGCGCGCGCGCACCGGCGCCGCCCTGGCCCTGGTGGGGCTGACGCACGCGGCCCACAAACGCCCTGGCGAAATCTCGGGCGGCATGAAGCAGCGCGTGGGCATTGCGCGCGCCTTGTCGATGGAGCCGCAGGTGCTGCTGATGGACGAGCCCTTCGGCGCGCTCGATGCGCTGACCCGCGCCAAGCTGCAGGACGAGTTGCTGGACATCGTGGCGCGCACGCACAGCACCGTGGTCATGGTGACGCACGACGTGGACGAGGCCGTGCTGCTGTCCGACAAGGTGGTGATGCTGACCAATGGCCCGGCGGCCACCATTGGCGAGGTGCTGAGCGTGCCGCTGCCACGCCCGCGCAGCCGCGTCGCGCTGGCCGAAGACCCGCAATACCAACACTGCCGCAAAGCCGTGCTGGACTTCCTCTACACCCGCCAGGCGCATGTCGAACATGCGGCCTGAGCCCGCGCCCCAGGAGACTGCCATGGACATGCAAATCCCCCCGCAAGCCAAGATGAAACTCGTGCTCGTCGGCAACGGCATGGCCGGCGTGCGCACGCTCGAAGAGCTGCTCAAGATCGCCCCCGACCTCTACGACATCACGGTCTTCGGCGCCGAGCCGCACCCCAACTACAACCGCATCCTGCTCTCGCCCGTGCTGGCCGGCGAGCAGACGCTCGACGAGATCGTCCTCAACGGCTGGGACTGGTACGCCGAGCACGGCATCACCCTGCACGCCGGCTTCAAGGTGAGCGCGGTGGACAGGCTGCGGCGCCTGGTCACCGGCGTCAACGCCGCGGGCGAGGTGCGCAGCGCCAGCTACGACCGCCTGATCCTCGCCACGGGCTCCAACCCGTTCATCCTGCCCATCCCGGGCACCGCGCTGGAGGGCGTGCTCGCCTACCGCGACATCGCCGACACCCAGGCCATGATCGCCGCCGCAGCCCAGTACCGCCACGCCGTGGTCATAGGCGGCGGCCTGCTGGGCCTGGAAGCAGCCAACGGCCTGATGAAGCGCGGCATGCAGGTCACGGTGGTGCACGTGGGCGAATGGCTGATGGAGCGCCAGCTCGACGCCGTGGCCGGCAAGATGCTGCAAAAATCCTTGCACGAGCGCGGCATGCAGTTCCAGATGAGCGCGCAGACGCAGGCGCTGCTGGGCACCCCCGAGGGGCGCGTGCGCGCCATACGCCTGCAGGACGGCACCGAACTGCCCGCCGATCTGGTGGTAATGGCCGTGGGCATACGCCCGAACACGGCCCTGGCAGAAAGCATGCGCCTGCACGTCAACCGCGGCATCGTGGTCAGTGACACGCTGCAAACCGTGACCGACCCGCGTATCTACGCCGTGGGCGAATGCGCCGCGCACCGGGGCATTGCCTACGGGCTGGTGGCGCCGCTGTTCGAGCAGGGCAAGGTCTGCGCGACGCACCTCGCAGAGTTCGGCATCGGGCGCTACAGCGGCTCGCAGACCTCGACCAAACTCAAGGTCACCGGCATAGACCTGTTCAGCGCGGGCGACTTCCAGGGCGGCAAGGATGCCGAGGAGATCGTCCTCAGCGACCCGATGGGGGGCGTCTATAAAAAGCTCGTGCTCAAGGACGACAAACTCGTCGGCGCCTGCCTGTACGGCGACACGGTCGATGGCAGCTGGTACTTCAAGCTGCTGCGCGAAGGCCGCAGCGTGCACGACCTGCGCGACCGCCTGATGTTTGGCGAATCGAACATCGGCGACACCGGCCACGAGGGCCACAACAAGGCCGCCGCCATGGCCGACATGGATGAAGTCTGCGGCTGCAACGGCGTGACCAAGGGCACCATCTGCAAGGCCATCAAAGAAAAGGGCCTGTTCACGCTCGACGAGGTGCGCAAGCACACCAAGGCCAGCGCCAGCTGCGGCTCGTGCACCGGGCTGGTGGAGCAGTTGCTGATGTTCACCGCCGGCGGCGACTACTCCGCCACGCCCAAGCTCAAGCCCCTGTGCGGCTGCACCGAGCACGGCCACCAGGCCGTACGCGACGCCATCCGCACGCACAAGCTGCTCTCCATCCCCGACGTGTTCCGCACCCTTGCCTGGCGCACGCCCAATGGCTGCGCGAGCTGTCGCCCGGCCATCAACTATTACCTCATCAGCACCTGGCCCAAGGAGGCCAAGGACGATCCGCAAAGCCGCTTCATCAATGAACGCAGCCACGCCAACATCCAGAAAGACGGCACGTACAGCGTGGTGCCGCGCATGTGGGGCGGCGAGACCAGCGCCGCCGAGCTGCGCCGCATCGCCGACGTGGTGGACAAATACCGCATTCCCACCGTCAAGGTCACCGGCGGGCAGCGCATCGACCTGCTCGGCGTCAAGAAGGAAGACCTGATCCCCGTCTGGCGCGACCTGGGCATGCCCAGCGGCCACGCCTACGCCAAGGCGCTGCGCACCGTGAAAACCTGCGTGGGCAGCGAGTGGTGCCGCATGGGCACGCAGGACAGCACCCAGATGGGCAAAGACCTGGAGCACGCCTTCGTGGGCATGTACGCCCCGCACAAGGTCAAGTTCGCCGTCAGCGGCTGTCCGCGCAACTGCGCCGAGGCCGGCATCAAGGACGTGGGCATCATCGGCGTCGATAGCGGCTGGGAGATGTACGTGGCCGGCAACGGCGGCATCAAGACCGAGGTTGCGCACTTCCTCACCAAGCTCAAGAGCGCCGAGGAGGTACTCGAATACACCGGCGCCTTCTGCGAGCTGTATCGCCAGGAGGGCTGGTACCTCGAGCGCACCGTGCACTTCGTCGCACGGGTGGGGCTGGACTACGTCAAGCAACGCATCCTCGACGATGCCGCCGGCCGCCAGGCGCTCTGGGCGCAGCTGCAACACGCCCTCGCCGACGAGTCCGACCCCTGGGCCGCGCTCGAGCACGCCCAGGTGGACACGCGCCAGTTCCAGCCGCTGATTACAAGCGAAATCGCGGCTTGAGGCATACGCACCAAGCGCTGAAAGCTATCAATTCAATACCACCTCATGCAAGGAAGCGCCATGACCGAATGGATCCCCGTCTGCCGCGTGAGCGACATCCCCGTGCTCGGCGCGCGCCGCGTGGCGCGCGCGCAGGGCCTGGACGTCGCCCTGTTTCGCACCGAGGCCGATCAGGTCTTCGCCCTGCTCGACCGCTGCCCACACAAAGGCGGCCCCTTGTCGCAAGGCATCGTCTTCGGCACCAGCGTGGCCTGCCCGCTGCACAACTGGACCATCAGCCTGGAGGGCGGCCAGGCGGCTGCGCCCGACGAAGGCTGCACGCCACGCTTTGCCGTGCAGGTGCAGGGCGACATGGTCTGCCTGCGCGCCGACGAACTGGCCCACCACGCCACCGAATTCACCCGCCCGCAGGCCGGCCCTGCGGCCACGCGCAGCTGCCAGCAGCCATGCACATGAAAGAAACCCGCTCCACCTGCCCGTACTGCGGCGTGGGCTGCGGCGTGCTCATCGCCTCTGATGGCACGCAGATCACCGGCGTGCGCGGCGACCCCGAGCACCCGGCCAACTTCGGCCGCCTGTGCACCAAGGGCAGCACGCTGGCCCTCACGGCCGCGCCCCACGTCGCGCGCCAGACCCGCCTGCTGCAGCCCATGCGGCGCCTGCAGCGCCAGGGCCCGGCGCAAGCGCTCGGCTGGGACGCAGCCCTGCAATGGGCCTGCGACCGTTTTGCGCACACCCTGCGCACGCACGGCCCCGAGGCCGTGGGCTTTTACCTGAGCGGCCAATTGCTCACCGAGGACTACTACGTCTTCAACAAGCTCGCCAAGGGCCTGATCGGCACGCCCCACCTCGACAGCAACTCGCGCCTGTGCATGAGCAGCGCCGTCGCCGGCTACAAGGCCACGCTGGGCGCCGACGCCCCGCCCGCCTGCTACGACGACCTGCAGCACGCGCGCTGCCTGTTCATCGCGGGCAGCAACGCCGCCTATGCGCACCCCGTCCTGTTCCGGCGCATCGAAGACGCCAAGCGCGCGCGGCCCGCACTGAAGATCATCGTCGTCGATCCGCGCCGCACCGACACGGCCGAAATCGCCGACCTGCACCTGCGCATAGAGCCCGGCACCGACGTCATGCTCCTGCACGGCATGCTGCACCTGATGCTGCGCGAAGGCTGGACGGACACGGGCTTCATCGCCGCACACACGCACGGCTTCGAAGACTTGCAAACCCTGGTGCGCGACTACCCCCCGCAACTCGTGGCCCAGGTCTGCGGCATCAGCGTGGACGCGCTGACCCTGGCCGCGCGCTGGTTTGCCGGCGTCGCGCCCGGCGAGTCGCGCCAGCCCACGCTAAGCCTTTATTGCCAGGGTCTGAACCAGAGCAGCAGCGGCACCGCCAAAAACACCGCGCTGATCAACCTGCATCTGGCCACGGGCCAGATCGGCCGGCCCGGCGCCGGGCCGTTCTCGCTCACCGGCCAGCCCAACGCCATGGGCGGGCGCGAGGTGGGCGCGCTCGCCCAGCTGCTGCCCGGCCACCGCGAACTCGCCAACCCGGCGCACCGCGCCGAGATTGCCGCGCTGTGGGGCGTGCCCGACCTGCCGCAGCGCCCAGGCAAAACCGCAGTGGAAATATTCCAGGCCGCAGCCGATGGAGAAATCAAGACGCTGTGGATCGTCTGCACCAACCCCGCGCAGTCGCTGCCAGACCAAACCACCGTGCGCCGTGCCTTGCAGCGTGCCGAGTTCGTGGTGGTGCAAGAGGCTTTCGCCACCGCCGCCACCTGCGACTTCGCCGACCTGCTGCTGCCCGCCACCACCTGGGGCGAAAAAGAGGGCACCGTGACCAACAGCGAGCGCCGCATCTCGCGCGTGCGCGCCGCCGTGCCGCCGCCGCGCTCCACCGACCCCGCCGACAATGGCCCCGACAATGGCCCGCGCCACGACTGGGCCATCGCCGTGGACTTTGCGCACCGCCTCGAAGCCCTGCTGCGCCCCGGACGGGCAACGCTCTTTCCCTACCCCCATCCCGAATCGATCTGGAACGAGCACCGCGCCGCCACGCGCGGGCGCGACCTGGACATTACCGGCCTGAGCTACGCCGCGCTGGAACTCGCGCCCGCCCAATGGCCCTGCCCCGCGGGCGCAAGCTCCGGCGCGGCGCGGCTGTACGCGGACGGCATCTTTCCCACCACCGACGGGCGTGCCCGCTTCGACGCGCAGCCCTACCAGCCCGTGGCCGAACCGCGCGATGCACGCTACCCGCTGGCGCTCACCACCGGGCGCCTGCGTGACCAATGGCATGGCATGACGCGCACGGGCACGCTGGGCCGGCTGTTCGGCCATGTCCCCGAGCCCGCACTCGAGCTGCACCCCCAGGACCTCGCGCGCCACGGCCTGCAACCGGGCGATCTGGTGCACGTGGCCAGCCGCCGCGGCAGCCTCATCGCCCCCGTGCAGCCCAGCGACGCCCTAGCGCCCGGCCAGGCCTTCATGGCCATGCACTGGGGCGCGGAGTTTCTTGGCGGCAGCGGCAGTCCGGGCAGCGGCGTCAATGGCCTCACCGGCGCGGCGCTGTGCCCCCGCTCCAAACAGCCGGAGTTCAAGCACAGCGCCGTGCGCATCACAAAAACCGCATTGCCCTGGTCACTGTTCGCCATGGCCTGGCTGCCAGAGGATGAAGCTCTCACCACCCACACGGCGCTGCGCGCACTGATGCCGCAGTTCGCCT